>NZ_JAFCTH010000005.1:0-192673 GCF_049895905.1 Polaromonas sp. DSP2-3-2b2
AAGCCTTTATCATGCCCTGCTGGCCTTGCTCAGAAGCAACCCGCTTTAATCGCCTCTGCTTCCTAAGCCCCTAAATAAATAGCTGCCTGCGCAAGCGAGTAATGCGCAAACAGGGTTTTTCGCTTGAAATCCGAAAGTCCGCCGCGCCTACGCGGTGTGGTGCATTTCCTGCCGGCCATGGACCGGCGTGTCCAGCCCTTCCAGGTGCGCCTTGCGCGGCAGGGGGCGGTCAATTCGGTCAATCCCCGGCTTGAGGCACACTGGCGCCCTTTCAAAAACATTCCCCCGGTTTTCATTCCATGCTCCGTACCCTGGCTTTTTCCCTGACCGTACTGGTCGGCACCTCCGTCCTGGCAAACACCGGCTGCCCCCAGCACTTTGCCGCTGGCCAGCGGCCCGTCGTCACCAACCCCAAGATGCAGCCGCGCACGCAGGAAATCTGCTTCCGGGCGTTTGCGGTGCTGCATTCGGGCCTGACCCGCACGCCGCTGTACGCAGCCGAGCACCTGACGCGCCAGAACATGAAAAATGCCGGCAAGCTGTCGCGCAAGGACTCCTTTCATGCCGAGGACGCCCTGCCGGAGCGCGACCGGGCCGAACTCAGCGACTACGAGCGCTCGGGCTACGACCGGGGCCACATGGCGCCGAACGCCAACTTTGCCACCCGCAAGGCCCAGGCCGAGTCGTTTTCGCTGGCCAACATGGTGCCCCAGGTGCATGAGAGCAATGCCGGCGTCTGGGCCGGCATCGAGAGCGCGACGCGCCAGCTGGCCACCGCCGAAGGCGAGATCTATGTCATTTCCGGCCCGGCCTTCATCGGCGGCAACCTGAAGAAGATCGGCAACGTGCTGGTGCCCACGCATGTCTGGAAGGTGATCTACAGCCCTGCGCAGCAAAAGGCCGGCGCCTACCTGATCACCAACGACGACACCCGCGACTATGCGGTCGTCACCGTCGCCAAGCTGGAAAAGATGGTCGGCCTGAGCCTGCTGCCCGGCCTGCCGCAGAACGTCCGCGACGCGGGCATGGCGCTGCCCAAGCCCGATTCCCGGCAAGACCGCAGAAAGAAAGCCAAGCCGGAAGACGACTTCACGCTGCGCGATTTCACCAGCCTCCTGATCGATGCCCTCAACCGCGCGATCAAACATTAAGGAAAACGCCATGAGCCACTTCAAACCCTATGCCAACGAAAGCGACGTCATCCGCATCGGCGCGCTGGAGATCGAAAACCGCACCGACCGCATTTCGCTCACCGGCGACGTGGTGCTGACCCGGGACCAGGCCGGCCTGGCGCTGGCCAAAGAGCTGCAGGCGCTGATGGACCAGGTGGTCCAGGCGCTGGAGGCGGAGGAAAAGCTGCCCGGAAAGGTCGAGATCAAGCCCGTCCAAGTCGTCAAAAATCCTTTTTGACTTTCTGTGCCAACGGCTTTTCCAGTGCTGGCGGCAGCACCGGCAAGACGCCTTGCAAACCCTGCACCGCCGCCGCAATCGGCGCGGGCGACACCGCTGCCGGCGGCTGGAACGGGTTGCCCTGTATCAGCACAATCGCGGCCGTGGGCGCGGCGGCCAGCGCAAACAACACCATGGCCACCAGCGCTGCGCGCGCGTTGTCGGCATGCACCACGGCCAGCGACAGCAGCGTGACCAGCCCCAGAAAAGCCATGCCCAGCCACTTGAGCGGGTTGACATGGGTTTGCGACAGGCCGATGCGCTGGTCGCGCTCGCCCTGAATGTCGCTGACCTTGCGCAGCATCAGCGCATGCACCGCGTCTGGCAAGGCGCTGGCGATGTCCTGGCTGGCCAGCAGCCGGAGCAGGGCATCGGCCTGCTCCGGCACCTGTGGGCCGGACTGGCGCCGGGCCAGCAACGGCCACTCGCTAGCGCTGGCCTGGCCGTAACCGGCAACGGCCGCGCGCACCCGGCCCTGCAGCGGCTCGGGCAGCGCTGCCGACAGCGTGGCCAGGCTGCGCAGCGCATCGGCTTCGCGGAATACGGCATTGGTGGCGCGGTCGTGCGCGCTCCAGGTGTCGTTGGCCAGAAAAGCCAGCGTCAGCCCGAACAGCACGCCGATGATGTTGATGAAGGGCGGCGCCACGCCCGCCAGTGACCGCGCCCAGGCCGCCCAGCGCGACCGGCACAGCAGCCACTGCAGGCCCGCCACGCCCAGGGCGGTCCCGAGCACGGCGACCAGCGCATAAAGGTAATGGTCGTAGGTTTGCAGCAGTTCAGGGTTCATGTCAGGTCAAAAAGATAGCGACGGGCGCAGGGCGGCGTTCGGGTGCCGGCAAGCATATCCGGCGGTGCGAATCCGTTCATGCATGGCCAGCAGCCGGTGCCTTGCCCGGCGGCTCAAAGCGTTCGAGGACGTGGCCGGCCATGCCCCTGGCGAGTTCTTCCTCGCCCAGGAACACCGTTCCGATGCCGTCCTTGCGCAGCAGTTGCAACTCGTCCTCACTGTGGGTGCGCAGCACGATTTCGATGGACGGGTTCAGTGCGCGGGCGGTGTCCACCATCTGGCGCACGTCGATGGTGTCGGGCGTGGCCACCACCAGCATGGCGGCGTTGGCAATGTGCGCCTGGATCAGCACCGCCGGGTCGGTTGCGTTGCCGGACACGGCGGCCATACCCTGGCTGCGCAAGCCCTCGACCAGTTCCCGGTTCTGCTCGGCCACCACATAAGGAATGCCGCGCTCGCGCAGCGCGCCGGCAATGCGCCGCCCCACCCGGCCATAGCCGACCAGCACGACCTGCCCGTGCAGGAACTGGTTTTTGGTGTTGATCGGCAACTCGGCGTAAGGGTCGCCACGCTGCTCCAGGCGCCGCGCCAGCGCGGAGCATTCAAGCAGCCAGCGCTGGAACGGCGCGATGCCGGCAAACAGCAGCGGGTTGAGCGCAATCGAAATCAGCGCGCCGGCCAGCACCAGGCTCATGCCCTCGGCCGGCAGCAGGCCGAGCGACAGGCCCAGCCCGGCCAGGATGAACGAGAACTCGCCGATTTGCGCCAGGCTGGCGGCAACGGTCAGCGCGGTGTTGAGCGGATAGCGCAAAGCCACCACCAGCACCAGCGCGGCCAGCGCCTTGCCGACGATGATGATGGCCACCACGCCCAGCACATGGACCGGCTCCTGTATCAAAATGGCCGGCTCGAACAGCATGCCGACCGACACGAAAAACAGCACCGAGAACGCATCGCGCAGCGGCAGCGATTCATGCGCCGCACGGTGGCTGAACTCGGACTCGCGCATCACCATGCCGGCAAAAAAGGCGCCCAGCGCGAACGACACATTGAACAGCGCCGCTGCGCCGTAGGCAATGCCGATGGCCGTTGCCACGACCGCCAGGGTGAACAGTTCACGCGAGCCGGTGCGCGCCACCTGCCACAGCATCCACGGCAGCGCGCGGCGGCCGACGATCAGCATCAAGGCGATGAACGCCGACACGCCGAGCAGCGTCTGTCCGATGGTGCGCCACAGCGGCGCGGCGCCTTCCACGGCAGGCGCGCCGCCGAGCACGCCGGCCAGCGGCGGCAGCAGCACCAGCACCAGCACCGTGGCCAGGTCCTCGACCACCAGCCAGCCCACGGCAATGCGGCCGTTCATCGTGTTCAGCACGCCGCGCGCTTCCAGCGCCTTGAGCAGCACGACGGTGCTGGCGCACGACAGCGACAGCCCGAAGATCAGGCCGGCGCCCCAGCTCCAGTCCCACCACCAGGCCAGGCCCATGCCGAGCAGCGTGGCCAGCGTCATCTGCACCACGGCGCCGGGAACGGCAATGCGCCTGACGGCCAGCAGGTCCTTGAGCGAGAAATGCAGCCCGACGCCGAACATCAGCAGCATGACGCCGATTTCCGAGAGCTGCGAGGCGATGTGTACGTCGGCGACGAAACCCGGCGTTGCCGGGCCGATCAGGATGCCGGCGACCAGGTAGCCGACCAGCGCCGGCACTCTCAAGCGCTCGGCGATGAAACCCAGGATCAGCGCCATGCCGAAGCCGGCGGCAATCGTGGTGATGAGGGGGATGTTGTGTTCCATGCGTCGGGGTGGTATCAAGGGCCGGATGCCGGGAGGACATGCTTGAATTCTTCGGCGGTGAGCGGCTCGGCGGACCGGCGCAGATGGTCAATCACCTCGACGGTTGCTTCCGACGCATCCCCGCGCCGCGCCTGCAGGCGTTCGCGCAGCACCTGCGGCGATGCCTGGCAGTCAATGATCGAAAACGGCACGCCCAGGGCGCCGGCCAGCGCCAGGGCTTGAGAGCGTTCGGTGCGGTGAAGGAACGCGGCATCGAGAATGACCGGCCAGCCTGCCTGCAGCGCGCCCCTGGCCAGCCGGAACAGTTCCGCATAGGTGTCTGCGGTGGTTTCCGGCCGGTACAGGTCCAGCCCGCTGGCGCGCGAATCGGCCAGCATGTTTAGTCCGAACAGGCGCTTGCGCTCCACGTCAGAGCGCAGCCGGATGGCGCCCTCGCGCTCCAGCAGCTTTTGCGACTCAAAAGTCTTGCCTGAGCCCGGCAGGCCGTGGGTGATGAACAGCCGGGGCTGGCCGGGCTGCGCCAGTGCCAGCGCGGTGTCCAAGTAGCGGCGCGCGGCGGCTTCATGCCCCGGTCCGTTCAGGTGCTCGACCTGCGCCCGTACCAGCGCGCGGTACACCAGCGAAAAGCGCAGCGCCGGCAGGCCGGCATGGTCGCCGGTGCCGTCCAGCCAGCGGTTGAGCAGCCGGAAAGCGAAGTCCGCCCGGCCACGGGCCATGAAGTCCATCACGGGAAAGGCGATGTCGTCGAGCACATCGATCCAGCGCAGCGCCGGGTTGAATTCAATGCCGTCGAACGCGGCCACGCTGCCTTCCAGGCTGACGACGTTGTCCAGGTGCAGGTCGCCGTGGCATTCGCGCACCCGGCCTGCATGGCGGCGCTGCGTCCACAGCGCTTGCAGTCCGGCCGCTTCGGATTCGAGCCAGTCGTGCAGCTGCGCTTGTTCGGTTGGGCTGGCCACCGCCAGCGCGCCCTGGAGCGCTGCCCGCGCCGCCATGTGCCGGGCTTGGGCGCTGGCGAATCCCGCCGCCGGTTCGGCCGGCGCCTGGGCTTTGTGAAAATCGGCCAGCAGGTCTGCCAGCCGGTCAACGTCGAGGCTGGACAGCGTTCCGGCCGTGACCTGTTCGGCGAACAGCGCGCCTTTTGGAAAACGGCGCATGCGCACGGCGTATTCCAGCGCCGGGCCGCTTGTGTCCAGCGCTGGTGCCTCGGGGGTGCCGGTGATGCGTGCCACGCCCAGGTAAAGCGAAGGCGCCAGGCGGCGGTTCAGCCGCAGCTCCTCCTCGCAAAAATGCCGACGCGCCTGCAGCGCGGTGTAATCGACAAACGGCAGACTCACCGGTTTCTTGATCTTGTAGGCACTGTCGCCGGCCAGCAGCACCCAAGAGATATGGGTTTCGATCAGGTCGGCGCCCAGCCTGCCAGCGAGCTTGCCGACCAGGCTCCGGGCCTGGTCAAGGGAATGGGTATTGCGCATGACTTGCAAGTTAGCACATGCCAGAGGCTGGACGCCTCTTGCGGCAGGGCAATGTTTTCCGAGCAGCGCCGCGCGCGCGGATTGTGCCTGCTCCTACGCTGGTTTGCGCGTTTTCCGACAGGGGCCGCATGTGCTGCCATGGGAATCTCTACCTGTCCGGCATGTGTCGGTCCATGAACCCAGCAACCATGAGGAACCCGCCATGGCAACTACAGCCGCCACCAGAAAGCCATCAACCCCCAGCGCCAAGACCACACCGGCCCGGGCACCCTCCACGGCCAAACGGCAAAAGGACGCCTGCGATCTGCTCGATGCGGACCACAAGGCCGTCAAGGCGCTGTTCAAGGAATACGAAAGCCTGACTGAAAGCCGCAGCCGTTCCCCCGCCAAAAAGCGCCAGCTGGCTGACCAGATCTGCAAGGAGCTGACAGTTCACGCCACCATCGAGGAAGAAATTTTCTACCCGGCGGTGCGCAAGGCCATCAAGGACAACGCCCTGTTGAACGAGGCCACGGTCGAGCATGCCAGCGCCAAGGACCTGATCGCGCAGATCAAGGCCATGGACCCGGCCGATGAGCTGTTCGATGCCAAGGTGACGGTGCTCGGCGAATACATCGACCACCACGTCAAGGAAGAGCGCACCGATATGTTCGTCAAGGCGCGCGCCAGCAAGCTGGACCTGACCAGCCTGGCCGAGCAGCTCAAGCAGCGCAAGGAAGAACTGATGGCCCAGGAGGACAGCAAGGCTGTCACGCCGGTGGCCGAGCTGTCCCTGGCCCTTTGATTCCTTCAGCCACCCTGACCGCGCCCTTACCCGAATTTTTTAACCACACTGAAAGAAAAAAATGAGCATTCTCTGGACCATCATCATTGGCTTGATCGTCGGCATCGTGGCCAAATTCCTGATGCCAGGCCGCGACCCGGGAGGCTTTGTCATCACCGCGATTATCGGTATCGTCGGCTCCGTCATTGCCACGTATCTGGGCCAAGCGCTCGGCTTTTACCGGCCCGGCGAATCGGCCGGGTTCATTGCCGCAGTCCTTGGCTCGATCATCCTGCTGTTCCTTTACCGCATGGTGACCGGCAGGAAAGCTTGAGGCGCGCCGCCTACGCCTGAACAGCCCTTGAATGGCCTGGAGGGCAGGCGACAATACGGCAAATTTCCTTCTGCCATGAACAAGCCTGCCTCCATCTCCCGCGCCCACACTTCTGCCCTGGTCCTGTTTTCAGGCGGGCAAGATTCCACCACCTGCCTGGCGCAGGCGCTCAGCAAGTACCAGCGCGTCGAGACCATCGCCTTTGACTACGGCCAGCGCCACCGGGTAGAACTCGATGCCCGACTGAACGTGCTGCGCGAACTGAAAAACCAGTTTCCGCCATGGGCCGCAAAACTGGGCGAAGACCACCTGCTCGACCTGGCCGTGCTGGGCCAGGTCAGCGACTGCTCGCTGACGCGCGACGTGGCCTTCAAGATGGAAAGCTCGGGCCTGCCCAACACCTTCGTGCCGGGGCGCAACCTGCTGTTCCTGACGCTGGCGGCCGCGCTGGCCTACCGGCGCGATTTGCAGGTGCTGGTCACGGGCGTCTGCGAAACCGACTTTTCAGGCTACCCCGACTGCCGCGACGACACCATGAAGGCCATGCAGCTGGCGCTGTCGCTGGGCATGGACAAGCGCTTTCGGATCGAAACCCCGCTGATGTGGATAGACAAGGCCGACACCTGGGCACTGGCCGAGTCGCTGGGCGGCCAGCCGCTGGTGGAGCTGATCGTGGAGCACACCCACACCTGCTACCTGGGCGACCGCACGCACCGGCATGCCTGGGGTTACGGCTGCGGCGAATGTCCGGCGTGTGAGTTGCGGGCGCGCGGCTTTGAGCGCTACACCCAAGCCGTCTAGCCTCTGGCAAAAAACAATTTTTCGCCCGTCATTGCTGACAGCATCTACTTTGCACGCTTGCTTTCCTGCACCCGGTACAGCGCTGGCGCGCCTGGCGGCTGTTTCTCCAGTTCCCACAGCCGGCCATGGAAAGCCGCCACGGTCGGCCGGTGGGCAATCGACACCAGGCTGCCGCTGGCCGCCTTGACGCTGGCCAGCAACTTGTCGTAAATGGTTTTTTCGGCCGCTTCGTCGAGCGCGCTGGTGGCCTCGTCGGCAAAAATCCAGCGCGGCTTTTTCAGCAACACCCGGGCAATCGCCAGGCGCTGCTGCTCGCCGCCCGAGAGCTTCTGGCTCCAGGCGTCTTCGTCGTCGAGCCGGCCGGTCAGCTGCGGCAGCAGCGCGTCAAGCAGTGCCTGCTTCAGGGCCGCGTCGTCGTACTGCGCGGCCGGTTGCGGATAGGCCAGCGCATTGCGCAAACTGCCATCGGGAAAGTAGGGCCGCTGTGGAATGAACATGGCGTCCGCCGGCAGTTGCGTTTGGCCTGTGGCAAACGGCCAGATGCCCGCCAGCGCGCGGAATAGCGTCGATTTGCCGCTGCCCGACGGGCCCTTGAGCAGCACGCTTTCGCCCGGCCCGGCCTGCAGCGACACGCCGCTCAGCAAGGTCGCGCCGGTCGGTAGCTTGAGCGATAAATTGTTGACGGCCAGCGTTCCCGCCGCCAGTGGGTTGGCATTGTTTGCTACTGAATTAATAGCTACTTGCGCCCGTCCCTGTTGCGTGATGGCACTAATATTGTCTTCAAAGCTGGTCAGCCGGTCGGTCGTGGCGCGCCAGGCGGCCAGGGCGCTGTAGTTGTCCACCAGCCAGCTCAGCGAATCCTGAACCCGGCCGAACGCCGATGAAATCTGGATCAGCTCGCCAAGCTGGATGGCGCCGCTGAAAAAGCGCGGCGCGGCGACGATGAACGGAAACACCACCGCCGCCTGGCCAAAGAAGTTGGTGAACCAGACCAGGTTCTTCTGTTTCTTGATGAGCTGCAGGTAGTTGGCCAGCACGGCGGCAAAGCGCGTGTCCAGCTGCGCGCGTTCCACCGCCTCGCCCTTGTCGAGCGCAATCGATTCGCTGTATTCGCGCACCCGCACCATGTGGTGGCGAAAGTCGGCTTCCACGCGCTGCTGCTGGAAGTTGAGCCTGATCTGCGGTCGGCCGATGTAGTGCGTGATGACGCTGCCGGCCACGCAGTACAGCACCGCCATCCAGACCATGAAGCCCGGAATGGAGTAGCTGGCGCCATTGAAGTTGAAGGCAAATGCGCCCGACAGCGACCACAGGATGCCGACAAAGCTCACCAGCGTGACCACCGCGTTCAGCAGGCCCATGCTCAGCGAGATGCTGTAGGTGGTGAACAGGTTGATGTCTTCCTGGATGCGCTGGTCCGGGTTGTCCGGCGTGCCCGTGCTTGCGCTGCCTTCGCTGGTGAAGCGCGCCAGTTCCATCTTGTAAAAAGCATGGTCGCTGAGCCAGCGCTGCAGGTAGTGCGCCGTCATCCAGGCGCGCCAGCGCACCTCCAGCAGCTGCGTCAGGTAGAAGCGGTAGACCGCGATGATGATGAAGGCAAACGCCAGGTAGGTGAAGCGCGCCAATTGCGTCCAGAACACCGCCGCGTCCTTGTTCTGCAGCGCGTCGTAAAACACCCGGTTCCATTCGTTGAGCAGCACCAGCATGTACACCGCGCCCAGGTTCAGCAGCACGATGGCCAGCAACAGGCCGCGCGCCTTCCATTTGTCCTCGGAGCGAAAGTAGGGCGCTGACAAGGCCCAGACGCGGTTTTTGAAATGGTTGAAGTCGCGCAGCTTTTGGGCGATGCGTGCAGGCAGGGTCATTCAGTAGTCTCTTGGCAAAAATTCACAACAGCGGGTTCGACACGCCGCTGACCACATGCCCGGCCGGCACATGCTGCGCCGCCGAGTTGACATGGCCGGTCTGGTCATCAAAGAAAAAATCGGGCTCGAACTCGCGCAGGAACTCGCCCTTGGCCAGCCCGCCGAGGAACATGGCTTCATCGACCTCGATGTTCCAGTTCATCAGCGTGCGAATCGCGCGCTCATGCGCCGGCGCGCTGCGCGCCGTGACCAGCGCGGTGCGAATGCTCATGCGCGAGGTGCCCGCCTGCTGCAGCCGTTGCAAGGCCTCCAGCAGCGGCTTGAACGGGCCGGCCAGCAGCGGCTGCGCGGCCTTGTCGCGTTCATGCGCCTGGAAAGCGCTCAGGCCCTGCGCCTGAAACACCAGTTCGGCTTCGTCCGAAAACAGCACCGCGTCGCCGTCAAAGGCAATCCGCACCTGGTTCGGATGCGCGTCGCTGGCGCGCACCGAATGCGGATAGACCTGCGCGGCCGGAACGCCCGCTTGCAGCGCGGCGCGCACATCGCTGAGGTGGGTGGACAAAAACAGGTTGGCGTGCAGCGGCTTGAGGTAGCGCCACGGCGGCGCGCCCCGGTTGAAGGTGCCGCGCTGGATGTTCAGGCCGTAGTGCTGGGCCGAGCGGAACACGCGCATGCCCGACACCGGGTCGTTGCGCGACAGCACGACGACTTCGACGCGCTGGCGCGGCGCCGCCGGGTTGATGATCTCCCCGGCGCTTTCAGGCGCATCGTTGAAGGCCAGCAGCTTCTTGACCAGCGAAAACGCCACGCCCGGCTTGGCCGGCACATCGAGCCGCTCCAGCTGCAGCTTCATGTAGGCCGCGTCTTTTTTCACGCCCGGCGGCGTCTGCGGGTCCAGGCCTGGCGCGAAGCCGGTTTCAAAAACCTGGTTTTCTTCCTCGAAATCAAACAGCGCGCGCGAGGAAATCGCCACCACGAGCTGGCCCTCAAGACTTGCCGACATGGGTTTGCCCCTCCTTGCGTTGCTTTTTTGGATGTCTGGCGCGCCGCCGTCACGGGCCGGCGTGCCGCTTGACCAGCCGCCATTGTCCATATTTCGGCGCGTCCAGCGGCCACTGGTCGGCGCGCTCGATATGGCGCTGGCCTTGGGCCAGCAGGCAGGCCGCCCGGATCACGCCGGCATGGGTGATCCACACGGTATCGGCAGCGCCATCGCCCGGGCCAGGCAGCGCATCGAAGGCTGAGGCGACGCGCGCCATGAAGCGGGCCACGCTCTCGCCGTCATGGCCCACGCTGTAGTTCGCAAAGTCGCTGGTCCATGCTTCGAGTTCGTCCTGGTCGATGGCTTGCCAAGCGCGGCCTTCCCACTGGCCAAAGTCCATTTCCTGCAGCCGGGCATCGGTTTTATAAGCCAAATCGGGCCTTTGCGCATACAGGGCGTGCGCAAGCTGCTCACATCTTTGTAGCGGCGAGCTGATGACGCGGCTACCGACGGGAAGCAGCGCGGCCAGCGCTTTGGCGCATTCGGCGGTGGCGCTGGCGTCCGCCGCCATGTCGAGCCGGCCATAGCAAACGCCGGCGTCCACCAGCGGTTGTGCGTGACGGGCCAGCCAGAGCTTCATTGAGATCAGAGGCTGACTGCCAGCCCCAGGTAAAACGCGATTTCGCAGACTTGCTGCGCGGTGCCCAGGCAGTCGCCGGTAAAACCTTGCAGCCGGCGCCTGAAAAAGCGCAGCAGCCCCAGCAGCGCCAGCACCGACAGGCCGCAGGCAAACGCAAGATTGATAGCATCAAATACAGGACTGGCAAGCGCAAGAGCACCAAAACACCATAAAAAAGCAATCGCCAGACCGCCCCCGGAGATCTGGTCAGCCAGCGGCTTGGATTTGGACGTGGCGGTGTCGCCGACATGCGGCAGCAGTCGAATCATCACCAGCGGCAAGGTGCGCGACACCACATGGGCCAGCCACAGCGCGGCGCATACATACCAGCCGCCAAAAGCCGCGGTGTCCTCGGCATCGGCCATCACCTCGACCGAGCCGAGCAGCGCCAGCAGCGCCACTTTGCACAGCAGCGCCAGCACCAGCGCCATGGCGCCGAACGCGCCAACGCGCGAGTCCTTCATGATCTCCAGTGCGCGGTCCCGGTCGTAGCTGCCGCCCAGGCCGTCGGCCACGTCGGCCAGGCCGTCTTCATGAAAGCCGCCGGTGAGCCAGACCGTTGCGACGGTGGACAGCGCCGCCGCCACCAGCGGCGTGAAGGTCGTGTCGGGCAGCAGCAGGAGCAGCAGCGCAAAGACGCTAGCTGCCGCGCCGCCAATCACCACGCCGATGCCCGGAAAGTGCGCGGCGCTGGCGCGCAGCATCTCGGGGCTGTAGCCCACCCATTCGGCCAGCCGTCCGGTGACCGGAATGCGGGTGAAGAACTGCACGGCCAGCAGGTAGTGGCGAATGAACCGGAGCATCAAGGCGCTTACTTTTCGCTCACGCCGGCCGACTCGAAACTGGCCATTTCATTGAGGAAATTTGCCGCCGACTGCACCAAGGGCCAGGCTAGCAGCGCGCCGGTGCCTTCGCCCAGGCGCAGGTCGAGTTCGAGCAGCGCCCTAGCCTCCAGGTACGACAGCAGCAGGCGGTGGCCGGTTTCAGCGGAGCGGTGGCAAAACACCAGGTAGTCGCGCACAGCGGGCACCAAGGCCTGCGCCACCAGCGCGCTAGCGCCCGCGATGAAGCCGTCGACCAGCACCACGCGCCGTTCGCTGGCCGCCTGCAGCATGGCGCCGGCCATCATGGCGATTTCAAAGCCGCCCAGCGCCGCCAGTTCGCCCACGGCGTCAAGCGGATCAGTCGCCGGATGGCGGGCCAGGGCGCGCATCAAGACACCTTGCTTGTGCCGCAATTGCGCGTCGTCCAGGCCGGTGCCGCGCCCGGTGGCGTCGTTAATGCTTGCACCCGTCAGTCGCGCCAGCAGCAGCGCGGCGGGCGAGGTGTTGGCAATGCCCATCTCGCCGAAGGCCACGACATTGCCCGGCAGCGCCTGCATGACCTGCATGCCCGCCGCCAGCGCGGCCTGTGCCTCAAGCCGCGACATGGCCGCTTCGTGGCAGATGTTTTTCGTTCCCATGGCGATTTTTCGCGGCTGCAAGCAGGGATGGGCCGGCAGTTCGGCGGCGACGCCGGCATCGACCACCTGCAGCGCAAAGCCGTGCTGGCGCGCAAACACATTGATCGCCGCGCCGCCGGCCAGCATGTTGCCGACCATCTGCACCGTCACCGCCTGCGGATAGGCCGATACGCCTTCGGCCGCAATGCCGTGGTCGGCGGCAAACACCAGCATCTGCGGGCTGTGCAACGCAGGCGACTCGCTGCGCTGGATCAGGCCCAGCTGCAGTGCCAGGGTTTCGAGCTGGCCAAGCGCGCCCAATGGCTTGGTCTTGTGGTCAATCTTGTGCCGCAGCCTGGCCTCTAAAGCGAGGTTGGCGGTAAATTCAATCGCGGGCAGGTGAAAGCGGGTGTGGTCGTTCATCGGTGATCTGTTTGAGGCAGGCGGGGCAAAAGCAGGAGGTGGCGGCAGCCGGATCGATTCCCTCCCCCTCTGGGGGAGGGTTAGGGTGGGGGCTCTCTGAGGTATTGCTACCTGTACCGGCCCCCACCCCGGCCTTCCCCCAGAAGGGGAGGGGGAAAGGCACCGGCATTACATGCGGCAACTGGACGCACCAGCATTCGGCATCGCCGGCCACCATGCCGCAGCGCAGGCCAGCGCCGCAGCGCGGGCAGATCGAGGTGTCGGGTTTTTGTTCAGTCGATGCCATGACGGCGCTCAGCTTTGCAAAAACAGCCGGTACACCGGGTTGTCGGTTTCTTCCACATGCGGGTAGCCCAAGGTGTCCAGGAATTCCTGGAACGCGCCGTTGTCGGCCTGTGGCACCTGCAGGCCGACCAGGATGCGGCCGTAGTCGGCGCCCTGGTTGCGGTAGTGGAACAGCGAAATGTTCCAGCCGGGACGCATCAGGCTCAGGAACTTCATCAGCGCGCCCGGCCGCTCGGGAAACACAAAGCGCAGCAGGCGCTCGTCTTTCGACAGCGCGCTGTGCCCGCCGACCATGTGGCGGATGTGCTCCTTGGCCAGTTCGTCATGCGTCAGGTCCAGCGCCTTGAAGCCGTGGCGGTTGAACTGCGCGGCAATCTTGCTGCTTTCGCCCTTGGTCGAGGTAGTCAGGCCAACAAATACATGGGCCATGGCGTTGTCGTTGATGCGGTAGTTGAACTCGGTCACGCTGCGCGGCCCGCCGGGCAACTGGTCGATCAGCTCGCAAAACCGCCGGAAGCTGCCGCGCTCCTCGGGAATCGTCACGGCAAACAGCGCCTCGCGCTCCTCGCCGACTTCGGCGCGCTCGGCGACGAAGCGCAGGCGGTCAAAGTTCATGTTCGCGCCGCACAAAATCGCGGCATAGGTTTCGCCCTGGGTCTTGTGCTTGGCGACGTACTGCTTGATCGCGGCCACAGCCAGCGCGCCGGCCGGCTCGACGATGCTTCTCGTATCGACGAACACGTCCTTGATGGCGGCGCAGACCGCGTCGGTGTCCACCGTCATGAACTCATCGACCAGCTCGCGGCTGATGCGAAAGGTTTCCTCGCCCACCAGCTTGACCGCCGTGCCGTCCGAAAACAGGCCCACGTCGGAAAGGGTGACGCGTTTTTTCGCGGCCACCGACTGGATCATGGCGTCGGAGTCGTTCATCTGCACGCCGATCACCTTGATCTCGGGCCGCACCGCCTTGATGTAGTTGGCCACGCCCGAAATCAGTCCGCCGCCGCCAATCGCGACAAACACCGCGTCCAGACGGCGCGAGCCCAGGGTTTGCAGCTGGCGCAGGATTTCCATGGCAATCGTGCCCTGGCCGGCAATCACGTCCGGGTCATCAAACGGATGGACAAAGGTCAGGCCCTGCTCTTTTTGCAGCGTCAGCGAATGCGCATGGGCATCCGAATAGCTGTCGCCGTGCAGCACGACCTCGCCGCCCCAGCCCCTGACCGCGTCGATCTTGAGCTGCGGTGTGGTGGTCGGCATGACGATCACCGCGCGGCTGCCGAGCTTTTGCGCGCTCATGGCCACGCCTTGCGCATGGTTGCCGGCCGAGGCGCAAATCACGCCCTTTTTAAGCTGCGCCGGGGTCAGGTGCGCCATCTTGTTGTAGGCGCCGCGCAGCTTGAAGCTGAACACCGGCTGCTGGTCCTCGCGCTTGAGCAGCACCGTGTTGTTCAGGCGCAGGCTCAGGTTCTTGGCCGGCTCCAGCGCCGACTCGACCGCCACGTCATAAACCCGGGCGGTCAGGATTTTTTTCAGGTAGTCGGCGGGCTTGAGCGTCCTGGACAAAGGAATCAGGACTGTTTTGGCGGAAACCTTGGGGCCGGTTTTTGCGGCGGTCGTGGAGGCAGCGGCAGGGATGGATTTTTTAGCAGAAGGCATGTTTTTTTCTCGCAGCAGAACCTGATGATCATAGGCGTACGAAAAAAAAGGCCCAGACCATGCGGTCTGGGCCTGTAAATCCACCCTTTGAGGAGGTGGAGGAGACAACCAGTGCAAAAATACGGCGGGTCAGTTGGGACCGTGTGTTTTTGCGATGAGTCGATTATATCGGGGTCAATGCTGCACTGCAGCATTAGTCTGTGGCAAAAGTCGCATGATGACAGGGTTTAGGGGTTTTTACCTACAAGGCGATGCCCCTTCCGCCAGCGCAGTGAATACAGGCAGGGTCGGCAACAACAACAATCATCTTGGACAAGGAATAGTAGTTATGGAATGCACAGTGAGCTGGACCGGCGGCAATGCGGCCAATGGATCGAAATCGGGAATGACCTTCCTGGCCGAAACCGGCAGCGGCCACACGCTGGTCATGGATGGCGCGCCCGATGTCATCAAGCCTGAAAACGGCGGCGCCAACCTTGCGCCCCGCCCAATGGAAACCGTGCTGGCCGGCGCGGGTGGCTGCACGGCCTACGACGTAGTCTTGATTCTCAAGCGCGGCCGCCACGATGTGCGCGGCTGCACGGTCAGGCTCAGCACCGAACGGGCACCCGTGGACCCCAAGGTATTCACCAAAATCTATATGCATTTTGTCGTGACCGGCAGCAAGCTAAGTGACAGCGCCGTGGAGCGCGCCATAGCCATGAGCCACGACAAATACTGCTCGGCCACCATCATGCTGGGCAAGACGGCGGACATCACCACCAGTTTTGAATTGGTAGAGATTTCTGCTTAAATAGACGTCATGGCTACCATCACATTTGATTCCCTCAAGCTCAGCGACAAGCTCAAGGCTTCAGGTTTCACCGCAGAACAAGCCGAAGCCGTGGTTCGCGTCATTGCCGAGGCGTAGGACGATCTGGTGACAAAAAGAGACTTGCAGATCGCTTTGGAGCAATCTCTTAACCCCATGAAAGCTGATCTTCTTGTTTTAAAGTGGGCTGTCGGATTGAACACAGCGCTTGTCTTGCTGATTTTAGGCAAGCTGTTTAGCCACTGATAAATCTTTAAATCCGGTGCGCCACCGTCGTCATCACCTTGGCGGCGGAACGCATCATCAGCCTGACCGGCGCGGGCAACTGCACGCCGCCCGCGTCCTGCGCCATCCTGGCATGGTGCGCTTCGTCGTCCTTCATCTGCGCCACAATGGCGCGCGATTCATGGTCGCCCTGCGGCAGATGCTCCAGGTGACTGGCCAGGTGGGCTTCGACCTGGCGCTCGGTTTCCACCACAAAGCCCAGGCTCAGCCGGTCGCCCAGGCGGCTGGCCACCAGGCCCAGTCCGAATGCGCCTGCATACCACAAGGGGTTGAGCAAGGAAGGGCGGGCGCCCAGTTCGTCCAGCCGGTCCTTGGTCCAGGCCAGGTGGTCGCCTTCCTCGCGGCTGGCGTCCAGGAAATGCTTGCGCAGCACCGGGTCGCGCGTTCCCAGCGCCTGCGCCGCATACAGCGCCTGAGCGCAAACCTCGCCCACATGGTTGACGCGCATCAGCGCGCCTGACCGGACTTTGTCTTCGGCGCTCAAGTCGGTCGCATGGGCCGGCACCGTGGGGCAGGCGCGGCTGGCATGCGGTTTGGAAAACAGGGTGCGCAAGGCGCCGTCTGCGGCGTTCATGGCAAGGTCAAGGGCAGTGGTCATGGTCAGCTTTCATCAGTACGTGCTGGGTGCGAAACAAGGGGCAACGCTGCAAGGCCTGCCAAATCATTCGGGACAATCGGGCCGTGACAGGATCGGTGACATTCCCGCCATGTTAGCGCCCGCGCGCCAAGCTGCAAGGAATTGAAAAAGCCCCCAAAAGGGGGCTTGAGGCCAAACACATCCGGCGTCAGGGCCGGAGCTACCTTTAAAACGTGTGGCGAATACCGAAAGCCACGTTGGTCGAATCCGTGCCAGGAGAAGCCGTCACGCCGCCCAGGAAGCCAGCGCCCCCCGGTGCGACCTGGCCCTGCCCCTTGTTGTTGAAGCGCGTCAGCACCGCATTCAGGTTGGTGCGCTTGGACAGGGCATAGGTGTAGGTCGCGCCGTAGGAGTCTGTGTCGGCATTGACGGCGCGCTTGTCGTCGAGCCGGTTGTAAGCGGTGACGATGGTGTGCGGGCCAGTGATGAACTTGTAGCCGATGTGCATCAGCCGGGCGTCTTGCCTGAATGCGGCGTTGTAGGCGCCTTGGAAAACAGGGCCGGCGGTCACAAAAAATGGCGACAGACCCGATGGATTGTCATCCTTGATCGTGACGTACTGACCGTACAAGGTGCCGGGGCCTATCGTTACATTGGCGCCAAACACATCGTTGTGCAGGGACTTCTCGCCGCGCTCATTTTTCTTTTCATTGTGGCCATAACCTACAGCGAAGCCGTCGCCTGTGTACATCGCCATGGCACCCAGAAACCGGCCTGCGGAACTGTTGCCTGGTACTTCGCCCGCGCCGTACATGAGTGTTGCGGTGATACCGCCTGTTTTGATGCCGTACTGCAGGGTGTTGCTCAGCCGGATGTCAAACGCAGCCGGCAAACTGGCAACCTGTCCAATTGCCAGGCTGGATTGGGTGCCCGAAGCGTCGAATGCGGCGCTGGTGAGATAGGCCGGTGTGTATTGGCGGCCTAGCGTGAAAGCTCCAAAGGGTGTGATCAATCCAGCGAAAGCCTGGCGATCAAACAGGTTGCCAGCAAGGTTGACGCCAAATGCGTTCGTGCCAATAGCGGTGTTAATAGCTGAGATGGTGCCGAGTGCAAGTGGGGTTCCGGAGAGACCAGCAGGCAGGTTGGCATTCACGGTGGTCCCAATGCGATCAGGCAACTGGTTGCCCGAGTTGGGGCGATTCGTCACCGAACCGGTGTCCAGTTCCAGGCGGTTTTCCAGCGTGAAGATGGCCTTGTAGCCGCCGCCGATGTCCTCAGTGCCGCGAAGGCCGAATCGCGAACCTTCCATGATGCCGCTGGCGATGCCGTTGAAAGAGCCATTCTTCAGGCCGCTGACATGGTTGTAGCCCGCGTCAACCAAGCCGTAAAGCGTCACGGTGCTTTGCGCCATGGCGCCGGACGCAGACAGCAGCCCGAGCACGGCAGTTGCAACGAGAGTGAGTTTTTTCATGAAGTCTCCAGGATTCTTGATTTGATAAGGAAAGGTTTTCAACGCGCCATCACGGTGTCGGTGGTTTCGACAGGGCAAGATTAATTGCGAAGCCAAAACACGTAAAGAGTGTTACCACGCAGGGGTATCACATGTGGGACAAGGGAAAACCCTGTAATTTCAACAACTTGCAAACGGATAGGCGAGGGCGCCAAAGTCACTGTGTTCTTGTCTTTGTCCCTCAAATCAGCATGGGCCATCTCATCGCAGTGCACGTTCCTTGCGTTGGCGTGCTGTTGCGAAAGTTTTCGAGACCGGCTAATACATTTTTAATAATTGTTGTAATAAAGAGACTTTAAAACCTATGAATGCTTCGTTTTTGAATTGCTTGTGTTTTAAACCGTCCGCAGGGCGGAATCGGCGATGTGAACTGTGCAGGCTTTTGTTGCTGCCGATGCACTGGTATTTGCTGTTCAAGAATAAATATCGAAGCGTGCACTGTTTTGGTGCTTGCAAAGGCGGGGAGTGTGCAAAAACGCCCTGCAGTCGTGCAGTTTTTAAGTTGCTCTGCCAAGGAATCTACCCATGTTGCGAACGGTGTTGCTTGTCGCCAACAGAGGAGGCATATAAGTTGCTTTTGGGTTAAAAGACTTTGCCTTGAATGTGACAGTTTGGTTAAATCAATCAAGGGTTAACCAGAAAGCCCTCAAGCAATGTTTTGAAACCAGCCTTATTGTTTTCCACTTTTGGAGTTTTTGAATGAAAAAGAATTTGATCGCCTTGGCCGTTCTCGCCGCTTCCGGCGTTGCATCCGCTCAGTCCAGCGTGACCCTTTATGGTCTGGTCGATGCCTATGTAGGCACCAGCAGGGTCAAGCTTTCATCGCCTGGATTTGCCACCACATCGACGCGCCAGACCGTGGTGGACAGCGGCGGTTTCAACACCAGCCGTTTCGGCCTGAAAGGTTCGGAAGACCTGGGTGGTGGTCTGAAGGCCAACTTCGTGCTGGAATCTGGCTTTGACGTCAGCACAGGTGCTTCCGGCAGCTATGCTAATCCGTTCACTTTTAGTGCGACCACTACTTCTGGCCGGACAGAGTCAAGCTCTGTTTTTAGCCGCCAGTCGTGGGTTGGCCTGTCGGGTGGTTTCGGTGAAGTCCGCGTCGGCAAGATGTGGACGCCATATGACGAAGTCAAAGGCAGCGGCGCGGCTGCGTTCGATGCCAACATTTTTGCACCAGCAACCGGCGTCTGGGTGAGCAACAGCTACCAGGACCGTCCAGGCAATGCGCTTTACTACGCAACGCCAAACTTCAGCGGTTTCAGCGCTGCCGCAATGTACAGCTTTGGCGAGAACAAGACGACAACGGCAAGCGCAGGCAAGATTGCCAGCTTCAACGTGCAATATGCCGGCGGCCCGGTGGCAGCTGCACTGGCCTACCAGACCGAAAAAGAGGGCGGTGCATTGTCTGCAAACGCTACGACCAAGTACACGCAACTCAATGGTTCGTATGACTTCGGCCCTGCCAAACTGCTGGCTGCTTACGGCAATGTGAAAGATGGCAGCGACAAAGCCAAGGAATACCAGATTGGCGTTGACGTTCCGCTCGGCGCTGTCACCGTATCCGGTGGCGTTGCACGTTCCAAAGTCACGCTCGGCGCCGGTGGCGAAGTCAAGAGCACCGGTGTTGGCCTGGCTGCCAAGTACGGCTTGTCCAAGCGGACCTTCTTGTACACCGGCCTTCAGATGGCTAAAAACGAAATTGCTGGTTCGGAAGTCAAGACCGACACCTTCGCCGTGGGCGTTCAGCACAAGTTCTGATCAGTTCCTGGCTTGAAGCCAGGCCGTTGAGCTTTTTAAAGCCGCTTTGGGGAAAACCCAAAGCGGCTTTTCGTTTTTTTGACCACCTGATTTAGAGCACTGAAAATTGAAGCTTTCCAGGGGCGGCGCATCAACGTTGTTTTCCCTCCACGCCGCCGCCTTGTTTGTCGCTTCACTGCAACAGAAAGTCGCTTTTGTGGCGCATTCCTTTGCGGATCAAGGTTCATTCTGGTGCAATAGACCCAACTTCCCGAAAGGGGGTTGGCCCGGGTCTCTGGGGGAACTGCAAAGGTGAAAGCCAGGCACAGTCCCCACGCCGGAGCCCTATGTTTAACCTTGGAGAAATTCTCAATGAAAAAATCACTCATCGCTCTGGCTGTATTGGCTGCCTCTGGCGCCGCAATGGCCCAATCTTCCGTCACCCTGTACGGCGTTGCTGATGCTTTCGTCGGTAGCACTAAAACCGAAATCAACGGCGCTGGGCAGCGTCAAACCGCTGTGACCTCCGGCGGTGTCAACGGTTCGCGTTGGGGCCTGAAAGGCGCTGAAGACCTCGGCGGCGGCATGAAGGCCATTTTCGTGCTGGAAAGCGGCTTCAACCTTGACACTGGTTCTTCTGCACAAAACGGCCAGTTGTTCGGCCGTCAAGCTTTCGTCGGCCTGCAAAGCGATTTTGGTACCGTGTCCCTGGGTCGTCAGTACTCCGCGTACTACGCCCTGCAAACCGCGACCA
Source organism: Polaromonas sp. DSP2-3-2b2 (assembly GCF_049895905.1). Taxonomy (NCBI): domain Bacteria; kingdom Pseudomonadati; phylum Pseudomonadota; class Betaproteobacteria; order Burkholderiales; family Comamonadaceae; genus Polaromonas; species Polaromonas sp. DSP2-3-2b2. The sequence continues at coordinate 20,416 of NZ_JAFCTH010000005.1, forward strand.
ACCACAACTACGACGCAAACACTTTCAGCGCAAGCATCCCTGTGTTTGGCAACGGTCTCAAGGACTACACCAGCCGCGTTGACAACTCGATTGCCTACACCTCGCCAAGCTTCAGCGGCTTCAGCGGCGCGGTCGTTTACAGTTTTGGCGAAAACAAGAATGCACCTGCCACCGCGACTCCAGCGTTTGCTGGAAACGTGAACGGCGACGCAACCGATAACGCCAGCTTGCACATCAAGTACGCCAATGGCCCTGTTCTGGTTGGCTACGCATACCAAGAAGAAAAACTGGCTGCCGTTGCTGGCGCTCAGGACAAGAACAAGTACAACATGATTGCCGGTTCTTACGACCTCGGCGTCGCCAAGCTGACCGGTAGCTACAACACGGCCAAGAACAATACGTTCAACGACAAGGAATACCAAGTCGGCGTGTCGGTTCCGTTTGGTGCAGCTGCCATTTCCGCAGGCTATGCCCGTTCCAAGAGCGAGCGCGGCAACGTTGAGCAAACTGGCAAGGGCTACTCCGTCCTGGCTACTTATGACTTGTCCAAGCGCACCCGTCTGTACGCCGGTGCCCAGAACACCGAGTCTTTTGTTGGTTTCACGGCTGCTTCCGCTCCTAAAACCGAAATCACGACCTACGGTCTGGGTGTTCGCCACGCGTTCTAATTTTTCAGCTAGCGCAAGCTAGCGGTTAAAGCAGAAAACAAAACCCCACCGCGTCGCCGCGGTGGGGTTTTTTTATGGGCGGTTTGCCGTGGCGCACTGAGCTTTCCGGAGATTGACACAGGTGTTGGCGTTGCAGCCGTGTGTTGTTCGCCAGTTTTTGCATCCAGACTGTCGTTTATACGCAAATACCGCTGGTGCAAAGCGCCAAATGTTTACGCTACCAAAGTTTCGCCCTAGCATTTACCACTTGCTGAAATCAGGATCGAACAGACATGCGTACTCCGGCTCTTCTTGAAAAAACTCTGTCACCGCTGTCAGCGGACATGAGCGACTCGGTTACATTGGGCCGGCCACGCCCCTTGCAAGTGAGCGGCCGGGCCTTTGCGCAAATTTCCCATTTCCATCCTGAATTGACCGCTTTCCGCCGGGACCTGCATGCGCATCCGGAACTGGGTTTTGAAGAGGTTTACACCGCCAGCCGCGTGACCCAGGCGCTCAAGCTGTGCGGAGCGGATGAAGTGCACACCGGCATTGGAAAAACCGGCGTGGTCGCGATCATCAAGGGCCGGCAGCCTGGAAGTCCTTCCCGATTTGCACAACCGAATTCCAGGCCAATGACCGGTCTGCGCGCCGACATGGACGCGCTGCCCATGCTTGAACACAACGACTTCGGTTGGAAATCGGCCAAGCCCGGCCTGATGCATGGCTGCGGTCATGACGGCCACACCACCATGCTGGTCGGTGCGGCGCGCTACCTGGCCGAAACCCGGAATTTTGCAGGTGACGCGGTGCTGGTCTTTCAGCCGGCGGAAGAAGGGCGCGGCGGCGCCGAGGCCATGATCAGCGATGGCTTGTTCGAGCGCTTTCCGGTCCAGTCGATTTACGCCATGCACAACTGGCCGGCCATGCGACCCGGCACCATCGGCATCAATTCCGGCCCCATGATGGCGGCTGCCGACCGCATCACCATCGAGATCACCGGCAAGGGCGGCCATGGCGCTCACGCCTATCTGACCGTTGATCCGATCCTGGTGGCGGCGCACATCATCACCGCCATCCAAAGCATTGTGTCGCGCAATGTCAAGGCGATGGACAATGTTGTGATCAGCCTGTGCGCCATGCAGGCGGGCGACATGGCGGCGATGAGCGTGGTGCCCGGCCATGCCACGCTGGTCGGCACGGTGCGCACTTTCAAGCCCGAGATGCAGGATTTTGTCGAGCAGCGCTTGAGGCAGCTTTGCGCTGCGGTGGCCGACGGTTTTGGCGCCACGGCCACGGTGAACTACGAACGCATCTATCCGGCCACGATCAACTCGCCGGCCGAATACCAGCTGACGGCCCTGGTGGCCGAGCAACTGGTGGGCTTTGAGAATGTGGAGCGCAACCTGGAGCCCAGCATGGGATCGGAAGACTTTTCCTTCATGCTCAAGAAAAAACCCGGCGCCTACCTGCGCCTGGGCCAGGGTGAGCAGGGCTGTGTGGGCAGCCGCTTTCTGCACAACAGCTGCTACGACTTCAACGACAGCGTGCTGCCGCTAGGCGCGGCGCTGTTTGCGGGGATCGTGGAGCGTTCGATGCCGTTAGGCTGAGCGTGCTTGCTACTAAAAACATAGCTGATTGCGCATGCTGCGTATGCGCCAAAGGCCTATTTTTCTTAAAAAAACCGAAAGCCATGCGCTGAGCCGTTAAACAACCGGCCCGTTCACGCGTAGCGCTTGTTGCGCAGGTTGTTCTTCATTTCCTTGAGCAGCGGCGGCAAGCCGGGGCCGATGCGCAGCGCCACGCAGGTGGCCAGGATGTCGATGATCATCAGGTGCAGCAGGCGGGACACCATCGGGCTGTAGCGGTCGTAGCCTTCGGGATGGTCGGCTGCCAGATGGATGTGGCCGGCTACGGCCAGCGGTGACGCGGTGGCCGTGATCACGATGGTGGTGGCGCCGTTCTTGCGCGCGATGTCGCAGGCGTCCATCAGGTCGCGGGTGCGGCCCGAATTGGAAATCACCAGCACGCAGTCGCCCGGCCCGAGCAGCGTCGCGCTCATCACCTGCATGTGGCCGTCGCTGTAGGCAATGCAGTTGATGCCCAGCCGGAAAAATTTATGCTGGGCGTCCTGCGCCACGATGCCGGAGTTGCCGGCGCCAAAAAATTCGATGCGCTTGCCGGTGCTGTAGGCCGCCAGCAGTGCCAGTACGGCTTTTTCAATCGCCACCGGGCTGGCGTCGTTGCGGTATTTCAGGAAAGCCGCCACGGTGTTGTCGATCACCTTGACCATCACGTCGCCGGTCTTGTCGTCCACATCGACACTGCGGTGAATGAAGGGCACGCCTTCGCTGACGCTGCCGGCCAGCTTGAGCTTGAAGTCCGACAGGCCGTCGTAGCCGACGCTGCGGCAAAAGCGCACTACGGTCGGCTTGCTGACATGCGAGCGGCTGGCCAGCTCGGTGATCGGCAGGCTGGCAAAGGCGCGCGGGTCGGCCAGCACCAGGCGCGCCACGCGCTGTTCCGCCGGCGCCAGCGAGGGTAGGGAGGCTTTGATGCGTTCCAGCATTCAGCGCTCTTCAGACCAGCAGTAGCCATCGCGGGCAATCATTGCGCTGGAGGCGCTCGGCCCCCAAGTGCCGGCCGCATAGGGGCGCGGCCCGGTGGTGTCGTGGCTCCAGCGGTCCAGGATAGGCTCGACCCAGCGCCAGGCTTCTTCCTGCTCGTCGCTGCGCACAAACAGGTTGAGCCGTCCGTCAATCACATCGAGCAGCAGCCGCTCGTAGGCGCCGACGCGCTCGGCACCGAAACGCTTGTCAAAATCAAGGTCGAGCTGCACCGGCTCCAGCGTCGGGGTGCCGCGGCGATGGCGCTGGTCGGCGCCCTGCGCCAGCAGGTGCAGTTCCAGGCCGTCCCTGGGCTGCAGATTGATGACCAGCCGGTTGCCTTCGTTGCAAGTCTGCGGCGAATTGAAAATCGCGTGCGGCGTGGGACGAAAGTTGACCTCGATATGCGCGTCACGGCCGGGCATGCGCTTGCCGGTGCGGATGTAAAACGGCACGCCGGCCCAGCGCCAGTTGGCAATCTCGGTGCGCAGGGCGACGAAGGTTTCGGTGCGGCTTTCCGGGTTCACACCGGGCGCGCTGCGATAGGCCGTCACCGCCTCGCCATCGATCGCGCCGGCGGCATACTGGCCGCGAATGGCATGCTGGCTCAGGGTTTCAGGCGTCCAGGGTTTGAGCGAGCGCAGCACCTTGAGCTTTTCGTCGCGAATCGCGTCGGCATGCGAATTGATGGGCGGCTCCATGCCCACGGCGCACAGCAGCTGCAGCGCATGGTTTTGCACCATGTCGCGCAGCGCGCCGGTGCTGTCATAAAAAGCGCCGCGCTTTTCCACGCCGAGTTCTTCGGCAATCGTGATCTGGATGTTGGCGATGTACTCGCGCCGCCACAGCGGCTCGAACAGCGAATTGCCAAAGCGCAGCGCAAACAGGTTTTGCACCGAAGGCTTGCCCAGGTAATGGTCGATGCGAAAGATCTGCTGCTCCGTCAGCACGCTGCGAACAGTCTGGTTGATGGCGCGGTTCGACGCCAGGTCATGGCCCAGCGGCTTTTCCAGCACCACGCGGGTTTGCGGGCCATTCAGTCCGGCGGCGGCCATCTGTTCGCACACTGTGGTGAACAGGCCGGGCGCCGTGGCCAGGTACATCACCACCACATCGGCCGGGCGCTGCTGCAGCCGGCTCGCCAGGCGCGCATAGTCGGCCGGCTGGGACAGGTCCATGCGCAGGTAGCCGAGCAGCTGGGCAAAGCGCGAGAACTCCTCCTCGCTGGGCCGCTTGGCGAGTTCGACGCTGTCAAAGCGCGACTTGATGAGCGTGCGGTATTGCTCGTCGGACAGATCGTCGCGCGCCACGCCCACGATGCGGCCGTCAGCCGGTAGTGATCCATGGCGAAAAGCCTGGAACAGGGCTGGCATGATCTTGCGCCACGCCAGGTCGCCGGTGCCGCCAAACAGGATCAGGTCAAAGCTCATGATGGGAACTTGTCGTGGTAATAAAGTTTCATATTCTATGGGCATAATGGTAACTAGACCCGGTGACCTGCTGCGCGCCTTGTGTTGACGCGGTACGATTCATCCGGCCTCTCACCAACTTTGCGTCTTTGCCTGGCGCCTTCAAGCCCATGAACCAACTCGACGCCCTGAAACAACTCACGACCGTGGTGGCCGATACCGGCGACTTCAACCAGCTGGCCCAGTTCAAGCCGCAGGACGCCACCACCAACCCATCGCTGATCCTCAAGGCGGTGCAAAAAGCCGACTACGCGCCGTTGATGCACGGCACGGTGGCGCGCTTCAAGGACCGGGCGCTGGACGAAACCATGGACCGGCTGCTGGTGCGCTTTGGCTGCGAAATCTTGTCCATCATCCCGGGCCGTGTCTCGACCGAAGTCGATGCCCGCCTGAGTTTTGACACCGCCGCCACGGTCGCGCGCGGCGAGCGCCTGATCGAGCTGTACCAGGCCGAAGGCATTCACATCGACCGGGTGCTGATCAAGGTGGCCGCCACCTGGGAAGGCATTCAGGCGGCCCGGCTGCTGGAGCAGCGCGGCATCCACACCAACCTGACGCTGCTGTTTTCCTTTTGCCAGGCGGTGGCCTGCGGCCAGGCCCGGGTGCAGCTGGTTTCCCCTTTCGTCGGCCGGATTTACGACTGGTACAAGAAGTCGGCCGGCAGCGGCTGGATCGAATCCGCGAATGCCGGCGCCAACGATCCCGGCGTAAAGTCGGTGCGCGAGATCTACAACTACTACAAGCATTTCGGCATTGCCACCGAGGTCATGGGCGCGAGTTTTCGCAACGTCGGCCAGATCACCGCGCTGGCCGGCTGCGACCTGCTGACCATCAGCCCCGAGCTGCTCGCCCAGCTGGCCGCCAGCGACGCGCCCCTGGCGCGCGCGCTGGATGCCGGCGCCGCCGATGCGCTGGACCTGGAGGTGGTGGACTTTGACGAAGCGCGTTTTCGCTATGCGCTCAACGAAGACGCCATGGCGACGGAAAAGCTGGCCGAAGGCATTCGTGCCTTTGCCGTTGACACGATCAAGCTTGAGCAGCTGATGCAGGTTGTCTGAACCCAAGGAAGCTGTCATGAAACCATTGCGTTGCGACCGGACCCCGGCCTGGGGTGAACTCACGGCCTGCTTTGAGGCCGGCGGCCGGCATTTCGACCTGCGCGACGCGTTCGCGCGCGACCCCCGCCGCTTCGAGGCCTTCAGCCAGGACGCGCCGCATGTGTTCGCCGACCTGTCCAAGAACCTGATCGACGCCGACAGCCAGGCGCTGCTGCTGGCGCTGGCGCGACAGTGCGCTCTGGAGCAGCAACGCGACGCGATGTTTGCCGGGGAACGCATCAACCGCACCGAAAACCGTGCCGTGATGCACTTTTTATTGCGAAATCCGCCTTCCGCGCACTACCTGCCTGCGCAAGCAGCTATTAATAAGATAGCGGATTCGCAGGCCGAGGTCGAAGTGACGCTCGATGCGATGCTGGCCTACGCGGAGCAGGTGCGCGCCGATGAGGCGATCACCGACATCGTCAACATCGGCATTGGCGGCTCGGACCTGGGGCCGCAGATGGCGGTGCTGGCGCTCGCTGAATTCGCCACGTCCGGCAAGCGGATTCACTTTGTTTCGAACATTGACGGCAACGAACTGGCCGGTGTGCTTAAGCAGCTCAAACCCGCCGGCACGCTGTTCCTGGTGGCGTCCAAGACCTTCACCACCACCGAAACCATGACCAATGCGCATTCGGCCAAGGCCTGGTTCGAGGCGCAGGGCGGGCACGACATTGCCCGGCATTTCGCGGCGCTGACGACGAATGTGGCGGCAGCGAACGACTTCGGCATCACCACCACCTTCGGTTTCTGGGACTGGGTGGGCGGGCGCTATTCGCTGTGGTCGGCCATCGGGCTGCCGATCGCCATTGCGATTGGTGCGTCAGGTTTCCGTGAATTCCTGGCGGGCGCGCATGCCATGGACGAGCACTTTCGCACGGCAGAACTGGAACAGAACCTGCCGGTACGGCTGGGCCTGCTCGATGTCTGGTACCGCAACTTTCACGGCTTTTCCAGCCGCAGCATCGCGCCCTACAGCAGCGCCCTGCGCCGCTGGCCGGCGTATCTGCAGCAACTGGAAATGGAAAGCAATGGCAAGCGCGTGGACCAGGACGGCCAGCCTTTGCCCTTTGACACCTCTCCGGTGCTGTGGGGCGAGCCCGGCACCAACGGCCAGCATGCCTACTTTCAAATGCTGCACCAGGGAACGTCGGTGGTTCCGGTCGAATTCGTGGCGGTCAAAACCGCAGCACATGCGCCCGATGACCTGCCCGGCCACCACACCAAGCTGCTGGCCAACGTGCTGGCGCAGGCGCAGGCGCTGATGAACGGCAAGCGCGACGCCGCCGGGCCGCCCCAAGGCAACGCAGCCCCCTCGGGGGGCAGCGAGCCACACGCAGTGGGCGAGCGTGGGGGCAGCATGTTTTCCGGCGGCCACCGCGATTTTCCCGGCAACCGGCCCAGCACCTTCTTGCTGCTGGAGCAGCTCACGCCCGCCAGCCTGGGCGCGCTGATTGCGCTGCAGGAGCACCGCGTGTTTGTCAGCGGCGCGGTCTGGGGCATCAACAGCTTTGACCAGTGGGGCGTCGAGCTGGGCAAGGTGCTGGCCAAGGACATCGAGCCGCGCCTGCTGAACGGCGATGTTTCGGGGCTTGACAGCTCCACCGCCGGCCTGCTGCGCAAGCTGGGGTCCGGCCCCGCATGAACATCGTGTTTGATTTTGGCGCGGTGCTGTTCGACTGGCAGCCGGTGCAACTGGTGGCGCAGCATTTTCCCGAGCGAGGCGCCACGCCCGGGCAGGCACGAAAACTGGCCCATTCCCTGTTCGACCATGCCGACTGGCGGGGTTTTGACCACGGCACGGTGACGCTGGACCAAGTGGTTTCCCGCTCCGCCTTGCGGCTGGAGTTGCCCGAAGCCAGGCTGCATGACGCCCTGGCGCCGATTGGTGAGCGGCTGGCGCCGATTGCCTGCAACATCGAACTGCTGGCCGGCTTGCGCGAGCGCCAGGGCAGCCGGGGCGGCCTCAAGCTCTATTTTTTGTCCAACATGCCCGGGCCTTTTGCCCGCGCGCTGGAACGGCGTCACGCTTTTCTGCAGTGGTTTGACGGCGGGATTTTTTCAAGCGATGTGAAGCTGGGCAAGCCCGACCCGGCGATTTTCAGGCTGCTGGCATCGCGCTACGGGTTGGCCGGCGCCGACACCCTGTTCATTGACGACAGTCTGGCCAATGTGCAGGCAGCCGATGCGCTGGGATGGCAGACGATCCACTGCGAAGTGCCGCAGCAGCTGCCGGGCCAGTTGATGAAGCAATTAGGCTGGTAGCGCTTTCTCTGTCGCCATGGCCCAGCCGCCCATACACGGCCGCCGGCTGCGGCGGTAGTGATCACGGCGACCCCACCACCAAAGTCAGGTTCAGCTCACAGGTGTCGTTCGGCGACAGCTGGGGCGATGTGGGCAGCTGTGCTGCTGGCGGCAGCTTCAAAGGCGATGAAATCGTTTTTGTGGCGACGGGTAGCAACGATGTGACGATGCCGTTGGCTGGCTTGACGGCAGGCGCTACGATTACGGCAACAGCGGCCGTAACGGCTGCCGTGCCGCGCCAGATTGAGGCCGACATCCAGACCGGCGCCTGCGTGCCGGCCGATGCGCAGGCCAGCAATTGCCAGGCGGCAGCCATCGCCACCTTGTCGGCAACCGTCGGTGCGGCAGCAGCTGGTAAGCATTGGTGGACAAGGCGTCAAGGGGGGCACATGGCTGGCAACGCCAAGGGCATGGCGGCGTTTCGGCCTATGCGATTCGGGCTTGACGACCGCGCCGCCTGGGGTCTGGCATATCATCGTGCGGGAAGTCGTCCTGTACAAATCCCGAGGAACAAATCCATGAATTTTGGCCAAGCCATTTCCAGTTGCCTGAGCAACTACGCAACGTTTTCGGGGCGCGCATCGCGTTCGGAATTCTGGTGGTTTTTTCTGTTCCAGCTGCTGGTCATGATCGCGGTGTCCATGATCAGCGAAAAACTGCCCGGTCTGGTAAATCTGGCCCTGCTGCTTCCTTCTCTGGCGGTCGGTGCGCGCCGGCTTCACGACATCGGCAAAAGCGGCTGGTGGCAGCTTCTCATGATTTCTGGCATCGGATTTTTGGTGCTGCTTTACTGGTGGGTTCAGCCCACGTCGGACGACGTCGGCAGCTACGGCTCCACCCCGGCCTGAGATTCCGGCTTTTCGGGACGTCATGACAAAAGGCCACAGCGCTTTCGCGCTGTGGCCTTTTTAGTGGCTGGGGGCCGCAAAAAATGTGGGGTCTGCGTCCGGGCTTTTTGACCAGGCCCGGCATCCGTCCCCACTATTTTTGAATTACATACCCATGTCGCCCATGCCGCCCATGCCACCCATGCCGCCGCCCATGCCGCCGGCAGGTGCGTCGTCCTTGGCGGACTCGCACACCATGGCTTCGGTCGTCAGCATCAGGGATGCGACGGACGCTGCGTTCTGCAGGGCCGTACGGGTCACTTTCGTGGGGTCCAGGATACCCATTTCGATCATGTCACCGTAGGTGTCGTTGGCGGCGTTGAAGCCGTAGTTGCCGGTGCCGGCCAGCACGGCGTTCACCACCACAGAGGCTTCGCCGCCTGCGTTGTAAACGATTTCGCGCAAGGGGGCTTCGATGGCGCGCAGGACCAGCTTGATGCCGGCGTCCTGGTCAGCGTTGTCGCCCTTGATCACGCCAGCGGTCTGCTTGGCGCGCAGCAATGCCACGCCGCCGCCAGCCACGATGCCTTCTTCTACGGCAGCGCGGGTTGCGTGCAGTGCGTCTTCAACGCGGGCTTTCTTTTCCTTCATCTCGACTTCGGTAGCAGCGCCGACCTTGATCACGGCAACACCGCCGGCCAGCTTGGCCACGCGCTCTTGCAGTTTTTCGCGGTCGTAATCGCTGGTCGCTTCTTCGATCTGGACACGAACCTGCTTGACGCGGGCTTCGATGTCGCCAGCTTCGCCGGCACCGTCGATGATGATGGTGTTTTCCTTGCCCACTTCAATGCGCTTGGCAGAGCCGAGGTCAGCCAGCGTCACTTTTTCAAGCGACATGCCGACTTCTTCAGCGATGACCTTGCCACCGGTCAGGACAGCGATGTCTTCCAGCATGGCCTTGCGGCGGTCGCCGAAGCCCGGTGCCTTGACAGCCACAACCTTCAGGATGCCACGCAGCGTGTTCACCACCAAGGTAGCCAGGGCTTCGCCCTCGACTTCTTCGGCAATGATCAACAGCGGACGGCCAGCCTTGGCGACTTGTTCCAGCGTAGGAAGCAGGTCACGGATGTTGCTGATCTTCTTGTCGTAGAGCAGAACAAACGGGTTGTCCAGCAGGGCGGACTGCTTTTCCGGGTTGTTGATGAAGTATGGGCTCAGGTAGCCGCGGTCAAACTGCATGCCTTCGACGACGTCGAGTTCGGACTCTAACGACTTGCCGTCTTCAACAGTGATCACGCCTTCCTTGCCGACCTTGTCCATCGCATCGGCAATGATCTTGCCAATGGTTTCGTCAGAGTTGGCAGAGATCGAGCCGACCTGCGCGATTTCTTTCGAAGTGGTGGTGGCTTTTGAAGCCTTCTTCAGCTCTTCGACCAGGGCAGCAACTGCCTTGTCGATGCCGCGCTTCAGGTCCATCGGGTTCATGCCCGCAGCCACGTACTTCATGCCTTCGTGAACGATGGCTTGTGCCAGCACGGTGGCGGTGGTGGTGCCGTCGCCGGCGATGTCGGACGTCTTGGAAGCAACTTCCTTGACCATCTGCGCGCCCATGTTCTGCAGCTTGTCCTTGAGTTCGATTTCCTTGGCGACGGAAACGCCGTCCTTGGTCACGGTTGGGGCGCCGAACGAGCGCTCCAGCACCACGTTGCGGCCTTTAGGGCCCAGGGTCACTTTAACGGCGTTGGCCAGGATGTTCACACCCTCGACCATGCGCGCGCGGGCTTCGCCGCCGAAAACTACGTCTTTTGCTGCCATGATTCGGATTCCTTAAGATTTATGAATGAAATAGGCTGCTTGCGCACGTCCAGCGTGCATGGGCAGCTATTAAATAAGTAGCAATATTGAAGCGGGAGAATTACTTCTCGACCACTGCGAACAGGTCTTCTTCTTTCATGACCAGCAGTTCGTCGCCGTCAACCTTGACGGTCTGGCCGCTGTACTTGCCGAACAACACGCGGTCGCCGACCTTGACGGCCATGGCGCCGAGTTCGCCCTTGTCATTTTTCTTGCCTGGGCCGACAGCCAGGACTTCGCCTTGATCGGGCTTTTCAGCAGCGCTGTCCGGAATCACGATGCCGGAGGCGGTTTTGGTTTCGTTTTCCACGCGTTTGACAATCACGCGGTCGTGCAAAGGACGAAGGTTCATAAAAGGCTCCTTGTTGTAGAACAATGGTTTGGGGGATCAAAAAAGCATCCATGAAAACCATGGGTGCGCGTTAACAGCATGGACGGGGGTTGCTGCTAGCACTCCGCCCCATCGAGTGCTAATAGTAGTGCCTTTCCAGGACGATTTCAAGAGTAGGCCCGGGAATTCCTCTGTGTCTTTGCCGTCAGTCCCTGGCTAGGTCTGAACTTTTCTCGCCTGGTTCTGGACTCCCCCTCAGCATCCGGCATGCATAAACTGTTGATTGAATGAAAATTTTTCATCTCCATCGCCAATTCAGCCTGTGCTCACAGGAAGATGGCGCGGCCAGGATCAACGGCCCCGGATTGATTGCTTACTTTTGTCTGGCGGCGTGAGTTCGAGAAAAAGCGGGCTGCCGGCGACCCATCCATTGATTGCCAAGCCGAGCCGCAGACACGGTGCGTCGTTTGCATAGCCAACGCCATCGGGCCTGCTAGGCCCCGCCAGGTTCGACTCGACCAGAAACCCGGACCCGTTCCACCAGCAGCATATGAGGGACAGTCAAGGCGGCCAGTCCTACGAAAACAAGCCGCACGATGTGCATATCAAGCGCTGTGTCTTTGAAAAAATAAAAGCTTAACCCTGACCCGACCAACACGGCCGCCATGGGCGCAGCACTGGTCAGCAACAACCTGGACGCTGACAAGGCTGCATATTGTTGGGTACGCAGCACATGGCGGGCACTGTGCATGACGCAAAAAAACACCGTGAATGCCAACAGCGGCGGTACGGCAATCATCAACAGGCTGACCGATGCAATTTCAAGCGCAGTCAGCCAGTCTCGTCGCCCTATAAAAACCAACACCAGCGCAGTAGCGATCAACCATGGCCCTACGAGCCAGCGCATGCCTGCGATCAGCGTTTCCGCAGCGTCGGCACCTATCAAAAACCCAAATAGCTGAGAGACATCGGCAGCGTGCAGCAACAGGGGGAAAAGAATGACTGTGCCGCCGTAAAAAATGCGAGCAACCCGTGGGGTTTTAGAAACCAGATCGCCTGAAAAATGCACCGCAGAAGCAACCAGAAACAGTATTAAAAACATGCCAGGCATCAGCCACCAGAGTCCGACCACCAAAGCACTCAAGGCGACATAAATTGCTGTAAAGGCAACCCAGCCCGGCAGTGTCCGTATGCCGTACAACTGCTTTGCAAAAACCGGGTCGAGCGCGCCGTGCGGCACACCTAAAAAGAGCACCAGTGTGGCAAAAACATACAGCTCCACTTGTGGATCAAGCCGTGGCAGTGCGACGGCAGCGGCCGTCAAAATGAAGGCCAGCAGGCTAAACGCGACGCCCTGGATTTTGAGTGGATACATTTTTTACGCTATGGTTGATCGCTGCAATTTTCCTGCAAGCGGCTTCGCCAGCGCCCGCAAAAAAGGCCATGGTGGCAGTGCCGCCACCACTGCGGCATAGTCTGCAAACGTGCCTTGGTCACTTAAAAACCGAATCACCCGCTTGGTGTCCACCCCTTTAAACAGTGCCATGAACAAATCCGGCGCTAGTTGCGGATGCGCACGAACCACGTTTAAGAAAAGCGTGTCCATGGCATGCAGTGCCCAGCCATCAGGCGCATGCCCGGCCGGAGCTTTGCCGCTGGCAAGCGCTTGCGCACAGGCAGTTGCCCAGCGCTGGATGCGCGCAAACGCATACCCGGTGCTGGGCCGGGCGCCGCCAGCCGTCAAACCGGCACGAACATAGCTGGTGTCACGGCCCTGCGGCACGGGGCAGATACCCATCGGCAGCACACCATGCTCGGAGCGAAGCACTGAAAACGCAGCGCTGCCTACCCGCTGGGCCACTGCCTTGGTCTGCACATCCTTGAAAGCATCCGGGCCCAGCGGGTCGGGTCCGAACACGGTGAACTCGATCAATGCCCGGGTGCAAGATGTTGCCAGCAAATAAACAAAACTCGCCGCGTCAGGAAAAGCCACCAGCGCGCCGCAAGCATTGGCGGCAGAAAAGTCCATCAGCTCGCCGCAAGTGGCGTTGAAAACGCCCGTCTCGCATTCGATTTCCTGGCCATAAAACGACTGCCAAAGCACCGCGCCGTCGCGCACGGGTTGGCGGATGGGCCGGGTGTCAACCACAGAGCGAGTCTCGACAGGGCCGGCGCTGGTCTCAATGCGCCACAAGTCGCCTCGCTTTTCGGGCTCGCCGGTGACTGCCGTGCCCATATGTAGAGCAATTTGATCCGACTGGGCGATCACATTTTCAGCGTCTGCATAAAACGGCCCGGCAGGCACCATCAGGTAAGGCGTGGCGCCGCAATCGAGCGTGACGCTGCGCTCGCGTGTTGTAACCCGCAGGGTTTGCCACTGCTGCTGCACCCGGTGCGGCGCAGATGCGGCGGAGTCTTTGAAAAAACACCAGGTTCGGTCATTCGAGTAGCGGATGCGGCTTTCCAGCACCATGACTTTTGGGATGCGCGAGCCCTGCTTCTGCAGCTTGGCAAGCGCCACGGCAAGGCTCAGTCCGGCGCAGCCACCGCCCAAGATAACCAGGTCAGTGTTACAGGCCATTGCCTGAGCCAGGACAGCGTCCGAAACACATCAACTCGTTTAGTGAGGTGTGCAAGGTGTCGTCATGCAACCGTGGGCTGCGCCAAAATGCACGCTGCAGCGGAACAGTCAACAGCGCCCACGCTGTGACTGCTGCCTTTTGCGGCTTGCGCACGACGGCTCTTGCTGTCCAGTAGGCGTAGTCGCGTCGCCTGAGCTGCGCGCCAATCGCCTGATAAGTGCGCGCCGCCACCAAAATGCCGCTGCGCGCGCCTAGCGGCAAATAAGGCAGGCCCAGCTCTGCACTGCGGTAATACACGTCTGCGCGGTCTAAAAGCGCAGCTACACACTGGCGGATTGCCGGACGCAACGCCTCAGCCGGGCAAATCAGTGCCTGGGGCGCCAAGTCGCCCAACATGGATTGCGGAATATACCGCCGCCCAGCCTGCGCGTCTGCCGCAATGTCACGGCAAATATTGGTCAGTTGCATGGCAATGCCAAGATCAACGGCGTGCGGTAGCGCCGAGGGATTTTGAGTGTCCAGCACCCTGCACATCATCAGACCCACCGTACCCGCAACCTGATAACAGTAGCGCAGCAACGCATTTTCATCGGCGACCAGGACCACGCCCAGGTCCGAGGCAACGCCCGAAATCAATTCCAGCACGATAGAACGCTCTATGTCACATTCGCGCATGAGGTCAATTCCATCCTGAATCACCGGATGGTCTGACATGCCTCGGGTTACGTCTTGCGCCGCAAGCAGCAGTGCAGCACTGCCCGCCTCAGGGGAACTCGATTCGTCTGCAAGGTCGTCAATGTATCTGCAAAAGCTGTAAAGCCGGGTCGCTCTGGAGGCATGTAGCGACCCCATCAGATGGCGTGCCCAATGAAATGTTTTCCCCTTTTGCGCCAAAGTCAGGTCCGCTTTGCATAAAGCCGATGTGACCGCGCTGTCTGTTTGCGTTTTCATAAAGTGCTGCTCACAGTTGCTCACGCTTTTTGGTGGGCCACCGGCACCAACGCATCTAGCACTTTGGCCGAACACAACACACCCGGAACGCCAGCGCCAGGATGGGTTCCGGCGCCTACTAAATAAAGATTTTTAATGCCTTCTCCCCGGTTGTGAAAACGAAACCAGGCAGACTGCCGAAACAAGGGCGCCACTGAAAACCCCGCGCCATAGGCACTGAGATAGTCAGTCTTGAAATCTTCCGGCGTCATGCAAAATTCGCTGGTAATGCACTGCGCAAGCCCAGGCAGAATGGTTTTGTCCAGCGCGGCAACAATGCGCGACTGCAGCTTTGGGGCTTCTTTTTCCCAGTCAACTTCGCCTTGAAGATTGGGCACAGGGCAAAGCACGTAAAAACTGTCGCAACCTGCTGGCGCAAAACTCGGATCGGTTGCGGTAGGGCGGTGCAGATAAAGCGAAAAGTCTTCCGACAGCGTTTTGCCGTCAAAAATATCTTCCAGAAGTTCACGATAGCGGTCGCCCATCCAGATGGTGTGGTGCGCAACGTCCGGGTAAACACGCATGGTCCCAAAGTACAGGACAAACAGGCCCATCGAAAACTTGGCAGATTTCAGTTTTAGCCGGCTCGAAACTGCCTGATCTGTTGGCTTGATCATTGCACCGTACAAATGCGCAGGGTCAACATTTGACACCACCACGTCAGCTGACAGGGCTGTGCCATCAGCCAGTACGACGCCCCGTGCAACACCATCCTGTACAACAATTTGATTCACGGTGGTGTTGAGCTTGATGTCGATTCCGTGTCTTGCCATCAGGCTGGCCAGTGCTGCGGTAATCGCAGCCGTGCCGCCCATCGCAAAGTGCACACCATAGGCCCGCTCCAGATAATGGATCAAACCGTAAATGCTGGTAGTGTCGAACGGATTGCCGCCCACCAACAGGGGTTGAATAGAAAACGCCTGCCTTAACTTGGGGTTGGACAAATGACGGCAAACCAGTTGCCAGACGGTTGCGTAACTGCGAAGCCCAATGAGCTTGGGAATTTGCCTGACCATGGTCATGAACCGGTGAAAAGGCACGGCAGACAGCTCGGTGAAACCGACATCGAAGATTTTTCTCGAATCTGCCAGCAAGTTTCGGTAGCCGTCGCAGTCACGCGGCTCTATGCGGGCAATTTCAGCCAGTGTCTCATCGAGAGTGCCGCCGTAGTCGAAGGTCGTGTTGTCGGAAAAATAAAATCGGTACCACGGCGTGAGCGGAACCAGCTGAATGTGGTCTGCCATCTTCTCGCCGAACAATGCAAACAATTCCTCAAACAAAAAAGGCGCCGTGATGACTGTCGGTCCGGCGTCATGTCGAAATCCATTGCGCTCAAACACCTGAGCCCGCCCTCCGAGTGCTGAGCAGCGGTCAATAACCAACACTTCATAGCCTTTGGCGCGCAGTCGCAATGCCGCAGCTATGCCCCCAAAACCGCCACCTACAACGAGCGCTTTCATTGGAAGCACCTTCCCGTCAACCGGGTATGCCATTCAATCGCCAGTTGTTGAAGTAACCGGCCGGCTTGACAAGGCAAATCGGCGCTGGCAACTGCTGCCGACATGAGGTGTTGACGGCCCAGGTTTCGGGCAAGTTCACTGGCGTTGTAGTCGCTGGCAGCGTGGCTTGACTGGAGAACTTGGACAATATTGATTGCTGGCGCTGATGAACCTCGCGCTGTGTCTGCTTTCACATCAAACAGGTCGTCATCAATCTGATAGTCGATTGCGAACGAATCGGCGGCTCTTTTGGCAACAGCCAGAGTGTCAGTCTTGTTAGCTGCCATCAGCGCAAGTTCGATCGGCCAGCCGAGTAGCGCACTGGATTTCGCGGTTGCAATTTTTCTGTAGTCATCAATACTGAACGGCTGAGTTCTCGATACGGAAAGGTCCGCACATTGCCCGCGAACAGCGTGCGTGATTCGCGAATGCGTGAGGTTCATCATTTGTGACAATCTGCCCTTGCAGCTAACTCCCGCAAGGGCGCAATATGCTGCGGATAGCAATAGGTCGCCTGCGCAAACGGCAATCTCGTCGCCATAGACGACCCATGCTGTGTCAGAACCACGCCTTGACCTGTCTCGATCCTGGAGATCGTCGTGTATCAGCGATGCATTGTCCAAAAGCTCGGCAGTGGATGCGATTGAACAGGCATCGTCCCTTGCCAAGCCTAGGCTGTTGCTGGCATGCAAGGCAAGTCTTGCGCGAATTCTTTGGCCACCTGTTTTGAGGTGGTACATTGCCGCAGCGCTTGAGACATTTGGTGTGGCCGTGTCATCTTCATCGTTTAGTCCAATGAGAGAGGCCATTCGCTGTTCCACTTCAAGCAAATCCGGAGCCACCACGTCGGCACGGGGCGCATGCTTGGTAACAAGACCGTGCATAAAGTGTTCCTATGAAAGCAAAGTAAGGGCGGCTTTCATATCGGATTTTTTAATCAAATGTCACTACCGGCTTGGAATCTGATTTTCTGTCGACTGCTGGTAGAGAAGGTACACCGGATGGTGCATTTTCACTACCAGCAGCTGTCCTTGCATCTTGCAAACAAATCACAATACACGCCAGTTGACAAGCGTGTACTTGTCTTTGCGATTCTTACTTTGCCTTTGCGTTTTCGGTTTCGCTCACCGCGACAGTCCAGATGATCAAACCAAAAGCTATTTTGTTCAACACGTCAGCCGCGTTATAGATAATGTTGAGCGCGTTGGCGCTGGTCTCAGGACTGCTGCCGGTCAGGTAACCAAAGAAATAGCCGACTGGATAAATCGCCCAGCCAATTGTCACAATCCACCTCATGGTGTTAAAGGCTGACTTCACAGACGGCGGTGCGCTCTGTGCATTGATTTTGCCGGCTTGGCCTGCAAAAATTTCGTAAAGGATAAATGCCCAGCCAGCCATGCCAATGATGAACGCAGGCCATACCGCAAGGTATCCGGCTTCTCCGAGGTAGCCGCCAATCAACATGACCAGCGTGCCTATCATGAGGCGCCAGAAGACGCCTACGGGAACTTTCGTGATTGCCGACAAGATCAGGTAAAACTCGATCATCAGCAGCGGCACCGTGATCAGCCAGTCGATATACCGGAACACAGTAGGGGTCGAGCCAGTTTGGACCCACACATCGCGCATATAGAAATAATGGACGGCGGCTACCAGTGTCACCAGACCGGATACGGTCAGGGATGTCTTCCATTTTGGAGAAACCCTGTCTCGTTCCAGAAAGAAGAAAACAGTGGATGCAACGAGCGCCATTGAAATTATCCAGAAGGATATTCCAACAAAATCGTCCTGTTTTAGCACCAAGGTTTCGGCTGCAAATGCCGGACTGGATAAGAGAGCTATGAATGCGCTAGCAACTCCTACTTTATTCGTGGCGGACCTGGTTTTTAAAGTGACCATATGGTTTCCTTGAAGTTACACGATTAGTTGATACGAGAGAATTTTAAATCTCTCGTTTGCCATGGTTTCGGTAGTCTAGGCTCAGACTAACCGTGCATGAAATTTGGATTGTATTGAGATGTTTGGGTGAGTACTGCAAGCGAACCAGCATGCCCCTAATCCCAGTGGATCAGCATGCTGCCGCAGGCCGAGCACTGCCATCGACAGGAATTGTGCCGACTCAAATTCGACCATGGTGTTCCGTTGATCTGCTGAATATTTAAGCAGGGGAGAGCAAAGAAATAATCGCTGTGGGCCTGTTTGGCAAGGTCAGGTGGCTGCGCCTGTATGACGAACTTTCTCTTGTAACGATAGCGAAGGTTGCAGGGCTGCTTGGCAACACGTTCATGATCTGGCTCAGGTGATGAATCACTGATAAAGCAACTTCTTTTCTGTAAATTTCCGAGATTCGGTTTTGGGCGTTGGTAATGCTCAGGGTTTGATGGACAGGTAGATTTTTGCGGTCATCCCTTCCTCATCTTGTTCGGCCAGCAGGGCACTGACCAGGCGCAGGCAACTGGCAGAGTTGGGAAACAGCGTGGCTACGCGGGTTCGGCGTCCATATTCAATCTGCGCAGCCACCATGGGCAACTGAACGGATTGGGTCCGTGCGCTAAGTATTCAGGGAATAACCTCGCATATGGCCGGCTGCCGGGCTAAATATGAATTTAAAACTGAATGCGTTTCGCAATGGAAAATTCATAGTTACGTGAAGCAGCAATTCAGTGTCGGCAGAGCAGGCCGTGGACAAGCTTCCGATCTGTATGACCCCTGTATGCAGAGTCGAGTCGGAATCGACATTTACGCTGGCGAGCCGCCCTACGGCCCTGTTGCCGAACTGCTATTATCCCGGTCCCACCGCCTCGCCCGATACCGCGCCAAGTGCGAAAGTGGGTGCAGCAGACGCATTGGCAACCGGGCACGCTTGTGTCAGGCGCCTGGGGGCCATGCCACACCGAATCGAGTTGAATGTCTTATGTCCAGCACCCATCCTTTTTTGAACGAACGCCTGGCAGAAGCAGCGCGCTATGCGCTGATGCGCCGGCTGCTTCCTGCCATTCGCCACGACCTTGCAGGCAGCATACAACCGATCGGCATGATGGCCGCGATGCTGGAAAAACGCACCAAGGCGGCCACGCCCGACCTGGTCCAGTTGGGCAAAAACAGCCAGATGCTGAACGTGCTGTCGCGGGAGGCTGCCGCTTTGTCGGTGAACCTGATGTCCTGGCTGGCGCCGACAGACAATAATCTGGTGGCGGTAAGCCATGCAGTGCAGGAGTCGCTGAACCTGATAAGCACCGAACTGTCGTTTCGGGGATTTGCAATCGCCAACGAAACCGCTGACCTGGAAATGGAACTGCCCCGCGGCATGCTGCGCAGCGTGTTCACCGCCAGCCTGATTGCGCTGACTGACGGCTGGGACGGGGTGGCGCGTGTCATCGTCACCGCCGGCAATGCGGCCGACGTGGCTTACCTGGAAATTTCGCTGGAAGAGGGCGGAAGCGCCGACCTGGCCATGCATGGCAGCTTGCGGACACAGCCCTACCGCAGCCTGGGCTGGGATGACGTGCTGGCGCTGGCGTCTGCCGAGGGCGTCAGCCTTCGCCATGATGACCGGGGTACAACGCTGGGCTACAGCGTGCAGGCGCTGCACGGTTGAGTGGTTGCGGCGTTAGCGGTGCGGCATGGCCACAGCCAGCCTTGAAGCGCGATTCAGAAAAGTCCTGAAAAATTCGATCTCGTCTCCTGCAGGCTTATGGAGGTCACGCCCCAGGTTGGCGGCAAGCCCGGCAATCGAGTCAGGTTCTATCTATTGCCGATCAAGGTTTGACAATGCCTCAGGTTGCGCCCCATGCAGCATGACTGCAAAATTTTTTTACCGTTTCAACAGAGCGAGGCGCACCGCGACAAGTGCCAAGGCGCATTCCAAAATCTCCTTGCACGCGCGGCTGACCGTACTGGTCTACGGTCTCGGGTGTGCACAGCGCAAGTTGCACTAGAGCCCGGCGGCTTCCCGCAGTAGCGCTGCCTTGTCGGTGCGTTCCCAGGTGAATTCGGGTTCGTCGCGGCCAAAGTGCCCATAGGCGGCGGTCTTTTCGTAGATCGGCCGCAGCAGGTCGAGCATCTGGATGATGCCGTTCGGGCGCAGGTCGAAATGCGCGTTGATCAGTTCGGCGATCTGGCTGTCCGGAATCACGCCGGTGCCTTCGGTATAGACCGTCACGTTCATCGGCTTGGCAACGCCAATGGCATAAGCCACCTGGATCTGGCATTGCCGGGCCAGGCCAGCGGCCACGATGTTCTTGGCCACGTAACGCGCCGCATAGGCCGCCGAGCGGTCCACCTTGCTCGGGTCCTTGCCGCTGAAGGCGCCGCCGCCGTGCGGGCAGGCGCCGCCGTAGGTATCGACAATGATCTTGCGCCCGGTCAGGCCGCAATCGCCCTGCGGGCCGCCGATGACAAAGCGGCCGGTCGGGTTGATCAGGTAGCGGGTGTTCTGCAGCCATTCTTTCGGCAGCACCGGCTTGATGATCTCTTCAATCACCGCTTCGATGAACGATGCCTTCATCTTGTGCGGCGTTTCGCTCTGGTCGGGGCTGTGCTGGGTGGACAGCACCACGGTGTCGATGCTGTGCGGCTTGCCATCGACATAGCGCATCGTCACCTGGCTCTTGGCGTCGGGACGCAGAAACGGCAGGCGGCCGTCCTTGCGCAACTGAGACTGGCGCTCGACCAGGCGGTGCGCATAATAAATCGGCGCAGGCATCAGCTCGGGCGTTTCGTCGCAGGCGTAGCCAAACATCAGGCCCTGGTCGCCGGCGCCGGTGTTCAGGTGGTCGTCGCTGGCATGGTCAACGCCCTGGGCGATGTCCTTGCTCTGCTTGTCGTAGCAGACCATGACCGCGCAGCCCTTGTAGTCGATGCCGTACTCGGTGTTGTCGTAGCCGATACGCTTCAAGGTGTCGCGCGCCACCTGGATGTAATCCACGTTCACGTCCTCGCGCGCCGTGATTTCGCCGGCCAGCACGACCAGGCCGGTATTGGTCAGGGTTTCGGCAGCGACCCTGGCATGCGGGTCCTGCTTGAAAACAGCATCGAGAATCGCGTCGGAAATCTGGTCGGCGACCTTGTCGGGGTGGCCTTCGGAGACGGACTCGGAAGTAAAGAGAAAATCGTTCGCCATTGCGTACACTCCATAAGTTTTGTTGGCGCGTTGCCAGCAGGAAGTGCTTTGGCGAACGCTTTAGCAGTTTGGTTTAACGTCGCCCTGCAAGTTGTTCAGTAACTCGGCGACAGGTGAAATTATAAGACGCGGCCCTTGTTGCCGGACCTGGCCCCAATCCAACCTTTTCATGCTCTGGTTATTCCGTTTTTTTTCCCGCTGGCCCTTGGGCGTGCTGCACACGCTGGGCGCCGCCTTGGGTTGGTTAGTCTGGCTGGTCAGCGCACGTTACCGCGCCCAGTTCCGGGCCAATGTGGCGCAGGCCGGCCTGCCGTTTGCTGCAGCGCGTCCGGCGATTGCCGAGGCTGGGCGCTTTGTTGGCGAGTTGCCCAAGCTGTGGATGCGGCCGCGTTCGCAGTCGTGCCTGGGCAATGTCCGCGTGGAAGGCCAAGCGCATGCCGAGCAGGCGTTTGCGCAAGGCAAGGGCGTGATTTTTTTCGGGCCGCACTGCGGCAGTTTCGAGCTGGGACCGCAAGCGCTGGCCGAGCTTTACGGTCCGATCACGGCGATTTACCGGCCCGCCCGCAAGGCCTGGCTGGCGCGCCTGGAAAGCTTTGCGCGCGACCGCCAGAACCTCACCGTCGTGCCGGCCAGCCTGAGCGGCATCCGGCTGATGCACAAGACCCTGAAGGCCAACCAGGCCGTCGCCATGCTGACCGACCAGGTGCCGCCCGAGGGCTGGGGCGTCTGGGCGCCGTTTTTCGGCAAGCCGGCCTACACCATGACGCTGGCGGCCCGGCTGGCGCTGCAAACCGGCGCGGCGCTGCTGCCGGTCAGCTGCGAGCGCCTGCCCCGGGGCCAGGGCTATTTCCTGAAGATCTGGCCGGCCGTGACTGGTCTGGACGCGGGCGAAAAAGGTGCAAAGCCCGACATGCTGCAGGTGGTCACGCGGATCAACCAAGCCATCGAGGCCATCGTGCTCAGCCAGCCCGGTCAATACCTGTGGGCTTATGCGCGCTACAAGACGCCGCGCAAGGAAGCCGCTTGAACCATTTTCGCCACTCGGCCGGCCATGCCATGACGCAGGCCGGCATCGCCTTCATGAAAGCGCTCGCCTGGCTGCCGCTGCCGGCCGTGCGCGCCCTGGGAACGGTGCTGGGCTGGGTGCTGTATGGCCTGATCGGCGCGCGCCGGCGCGTCGTGCATGCGAACTTCAAGGTGTGCTTTCCGGCGCTTTCAAAGGCCGGGCGGCGCAAGCTCGCCATCGAGACCTTTGTCTGTTTCTCGCAAGCCTGGCTGGACCGCGCCTGGCTGTGGCATGCGCCTGAAGCATGCGTTCGGCGGCGAGTCCGGCTGACCGGCGCTGTCGAAGAACTCATGGGCAACGATCCGACGGTGATTTTCCTGCCGCACTTCATCGGTTTGGATGCCGCCTGGGCTGCAACAGCCCTGGCCATGCCTAGGTCCTCGACGACGATCTACACCGATCAGTCGAACAAGCTGGTCGATCAATGGATATTGCAAGGCCGCCAGCGCTTTGGCCATTTGCGGCTGTTCGGCCGTATCGAGGGCGTCAAGCCCATCGTCGCGGCGCTGCGCGAAGGCCAGCCGCTGTACCTGCTGCCCGACATGGATTTCGGCCCGGACGAGTCGGTGTTCGTGCCGTTTTACGGCATCACCACCGCCACCGTGCCGTCGCTGTCCCGCTTTGCCCGCCTGGGACGCGCCAAGGTCGTGCCCCTGCTGCCACGCCTGACGGCCAATGGCTACGATGTGCAGGTGCTGCCAGCCTGGACCGATTTCCCCAGCGCCGACCCGGTGGCCGACACCGCGCTGATGAATGCGCGGCTGCAGGACTACATCGCCACCATGCCGGCGCAGTATTACTGGGTGCACAAACGCTTCAAGACACGGCCGGAAGGCGAGCCTTCGGTGTATTGATCCGCCCGGCGGCGGTCGAAACCACGGTTTTTAAGCTTTTTAGGGCTGTCGCGCTTACCTGGCGGGCGCTACCAGCTATGCTATTTGTAGCGAACTGCGCGCCCGAAAGTCCGGCTCAGCGCAAAAATTCCTGTAAATAGCCGGCGATCAGCTCGGGCTGCTCATGCACGATCCAGTGGGTGGCGCCCTCGACACGGTGCAACTGCATTCGCGGCACAAAGTCTTCGAGTCCATCGAGCAAGGCCGGGGGCAGGGCGGTATCGTCCATGGCCCAGACGACCAGTGTCGGCACATTCACTTTCAGCTTCTCGGGCGCAATCACCACGGCGGCGGCCGCCGGATCGTGGTGCGGCGCGCCGGGCCGTGGCGGGCGCAGCGGTGAGGCGCGGTAGTAATTGAGCGGCCCGCTCAAGCCGGCGCGCCAGATGTTGCGGTATTGCGCCTTGACGGCGTCGGTCAGCCAGGAATGCGGGCCATTGACCGCGCCCATGCTGCTGAAAAATTCCCACAGGCGGCGAAAATCGTTCTCGGCCAGCAGCGCTTCGGCATCCGGGCGGATCAAAAAGTTCATGTAGGCGCTGGCGGCCTGCTGCGCCGGCGAATGCTGCAGTTCGCGCAAAAAGGTGCCGGGATGCGGCGAGTTGATGATGGCGAGCTTTTCCATGCAGCCCGGCGCACTGGCGGCCAGGTTCCAGGCGACGGCGCCGCCCCAGTCATGCGCAATCAAACACGCCAGCGGGCCGCCTTCGTGTTCGATTAGCGCGGCAATGTCCTGCATCAGGTGGCGCGGCCGGTAGTCGGCCACGTCGGCGGGTGCGCTGGACTGCCCATAGCCGCGCAGGTTGGGCGCGATGCAGCGAAAGCCGCCGTTTTCGGGGCGCGCGAAATGCGCCAGCAAGCCGTCCCAGACAAAGGCCGCTTCCGGAAACCCGTGCAGGAACATCAGCACCGGCCGGCCCCTGGCGCCTGCGAAACGGCATGAAAGCGTGATGCCGTGGGGCAGGGTGAACAAGCTGGTTTCAATCATGATGCTATTTTGTTGATAGCTGCTTGCGCAGGCAGGACGTGCGCCACGGCCATTATTTGCTTGAAATTGAAGTTGCTGGCCGCGCCGGCTGGCTTCCCGGCGATCAGGCTGGATCAGCTGCTGGCGGGATGGACGTTTGCGGCATTGACTCCGGGCCGTCTTGCGACTCTGGCGCGGGCTTGGATGCCTTGACCGGCTTTTCCTTCGGATGCGCCCAGTCCCACAAATGCTGGGCCACTTCCTCGACGCCCTGGCGTTTCAGCGAGGAAAAGAGCTTGACGTCGCCGCCGCCCGCCTGCAGCTTGACAATTTGCAGCGCCTTGGCGGCATCGGTCTTGTTGAGCTTGTCGGACTTGGTCAGCAGCACCAGGAATTTCAGCCCTTCCTCGACGCGCGGCCGGATCACGTCGAGCAGCACTTCGTCGAGTTCCGTCAGCCCCAAGCGCGGGTCGCACAGCAGCACGATGGCCTGCAGGTTGTCGCGTGTCTGCAGGTAATTGCCCATCACCTGCTGCCAGCGGTACTTGGCTTCCTTGGGAACGGCGGCATAGCCGTAGCCCGGCAGGTCGGCCAGCACCGCATCGGTCACGCCCTGCTTGCCCAGCGAAAACAGGTTGATGCTTTGCGTGCGCCCCGGTGTCTTGGAGGCAAACGCCAGCCGGTGCTGCTGCGTCAGGGTGTTGATGCAGGTCGATTTGCCGGCGTTGGAGCGGCCCACGAAGGCGATTTCAGGCACTTCGATGCGCGGCAGGTGCTTGAGTTCGGGTGCGGTCGTCAAAAATTTGGCGGTGTGCAGCCAGCCCATGGCGATCTTGGGATCGGGCTTGGCGGCGGCTGCAAGAGGCAAGGAGGCTGAAGAAGTCATGATGGGGCGATCCCTGAAGGTCGGTGGCTGCGCTGCCGTTGCAAGGCAGGCCGGGAAAAATAAACATGTGAAGCGGCAGGCGCTGGCGTGCAAGGCAGGCAATAGCCGTTATCCAAATCCCGATAATAGAACTTGGCGTGAAGCCATTGTAAAATCGCGCGTTACCAAGTTCTGTGCGCCAACCAATTAAAAGTCCCGATATGAAGCTGTTCGCTACTTCCCTACTGGCCGCCTTGCTGGCCTTGCCCGCCATGTCTTCATTTGCCGCAGGCGAAGCTGCGCCTGCGGATGCCGCGCAGGCGCAGGCAGCGCCGGTCGTTGCAGCGGCGCCGGCCATGCCAGCCAAGCCCGACCTGGTCAAGGGAGAAGCCACCTTCACCGCCGTGTGCGCAGCCTGTCATGGCGCAGACGGCAATTCCGGAACGCCGGCATATCCCAAGCTGTCGCAGCAGCATCCCGAATACCTGGTCAAGCAGTTGCAGGAATACAAGGCAGGCAAGCGTAAAAATGCCATCATGCAGGGCTTTGCCGCCACGCTCTCCGATGCCGACATGAAGAATGTCGCCTACTGGGCCACCAGCAAGCAGGCCAAGCCCGGTTTTTCCACGGAAAAAGATCTGGTCACGCTGGGTGAGCGCATTTATCGCGGCGGCATCGCCGACCGCCAGATCGCTGCCTGCGCCGGCTGCCACAGCCCGACGGGACGCGGCATACCTTCACAATACCCGCGCTTGAGCGGCCAGCATTCTGAATACACCGCTGCGCAACTGACCTATTTCCGTGACGGCATTCGCACCAACAGCATCCAGATGACCCAGGTGGCGGCCAAGCTCAATGACAAGGAAATCCGGGCGGTTGCCGACTACATCGCCGGCTTGCGCTAAGCAGCCCTTGAAGCTGCAGGTTTGCCATGGTTCAAGGCAAACTTTCATTTTTTGCCGGTGCCCGCCAAAAATCCTTGGATGGCATTGAACCGAAGCTCCAATAATCAATCACACCAAGGCGGGTCTTTCTGAGGAAAGCCCGCCTTTTTGTTTTTCACCGCCCATTTCCACGCCACACACAAAGCCCTCGGGTTTTTAATTTCACTTATGACAGTTTCCACCGAAGGCATGAAGGTCAACTGGGGCTCGCGCACCCTGCGCGCGTCGGTGGAGTTGCTGTCGTCGATGCGCTTTTCGATCTCGCTTCTGACGGTCATCTGCATTGCCTCGGTGATCGGCACGGTCCTCAAGCAGCAAGAGCCCCTTGGCAACTACGTCAACCAGTTCGGGCCGTTCTGGGCGCAGGTGTTCAGCCTGGCGAGCCTCAATACGGTCTACAGCGCTTGGTGGTTCTTGCTGATCCTGGCGTTCCTGGTGCTGTCAACGTCCCTGTGCATTGCCCGCAACACACCCAAGATCCTGGCCGATTACAGCCAGCTCAAAGAAGACGTGCGCGAGCAAAGCCTGAAGGCCTTTGGCCACCGCGCGCAGGCGGGTTTGGCCGAGTCGCCGGAAGTGGCCGCGCGGCGCATTGGCCAGACCCTGGTGCAAAGCGGCTGGAAGGTCAAGCTCCAGCAGCGCAGCGCCGGCTGGATGGTCGCCGCCAAGAAGGGCTCGGCCAACAAGCTCGGCTACATCGCCGCGCACAGCGCCATCGTGCTGATCTGCGTGGGCGGACTGCTTGACGGCGACATGATCGTGCGGGCGCAGATGCTGCTGAACGGCAAGTCCACCTTCACCGGCGGTGGGCTGATCGCCAACGTGCCGGCCGAGCATCGGCTGAGCGAGCGCAACCCCACCTTTCGCGCCAACCTGCTGGTGGCCGAGGGCACGCAGTCGAGCACCGCGATCCTGAACCAGCCGGGCGGCGTGCTGCTGCAGGAATTGCCTTTTGCCATAGAACTGAAGAAGTTCAGCGTCGAGTACTACTCCACCGGCATGCCCAAGCTGTTTGCCAGCGACATCGTCATTCACGACAAGGACACGGGCGAGAAAACGCCGGCGCGGGTCGAGGTCAACCATCCGGCCAGCTACAAGGGCATCGAGATCTACCAGTCCAGCTTTGACGACGGCGGCTCCAGTGTCACGCTCAAGGCGATTCCGATGTCCGCCGCCAGCAATCCTTTCGAGATTCAGGGAACAATTGGCGGCGCCAGCGCCCTGACCAACGGCCAGGGCGCTGGCGCCGAGCAGCTCACGCTGGAATACACCGCGCTGCGCGTCATCAATGTCGAGAATTTCGCCGGCGTTTCGGGCAATGCGTCCAGCCCGGGCGCCGATGTGCGCAAGGTGGACCTGCACAAGGCGATTGAAACGCGGCTGGGTGCGGCCAACAAGACCGTCACGCAGAAGAAACTGCGCAATGTCGGCCCCAGCGTCAGCTACAAGCTGCGCGATGCGGCCGGACAGGCGCGCGAGTTCCAAAATTACATGCTGCCGGTCAAGATGGATGACAACCCAGACACCCCGGCCATGTTCCTGATGGGTGTGCGCGAGAACACGGTGGACGCCTTCCAGTACCTGCGCATTCCGGCCGATCCGGAAAGCAGCACGGCAACCTTCGCGCGCCTGCGTGCCGCGCTGGCCGATCCGGTGCAGCGCGACCTGGCCGTCAGGCGCTACACCCGCCTGGCCATTGGCACGGACCGCCCGGAACTCGCGCAGCAACTCAACGAGTCGGCATCGCGTGCGCTGGCGCTTTTTGCCGGCGCGGACGCTGGTCTGCCAGCCGTTGCCGGTACGCCAGCCGGCAAGGCAAAACCGCCATCAGGCTTGCAGGCCGTCTCGGACTTCATGGAGGCCAATGTGCCTGAAGCCGAACGCAGCCGCGCTGGCGAAGTGCTGATACGCATCCTCAACGGCGTGCTGTTCGAGCTGACCTCGATGACGCGCGAGCAAGCTGGCCTCAAGCCTTTGGCGCAGGACGGGAAAACGCAGGCCTTCATGTCGCAGATGGTGCTGAGCCTGTCGGACGCGCCGCATTACCCGGCGCCCATGGCCTTTGAGCTGAAGGATTTCAAGCAGGTCCAGGCCAGCGTTTTCCAGGTGGCGCGGGCGCCAGGCAAGACCATCGTCTACCTGGGCTGCGCCTTCCTGATCCTCGGTATCTTTGCCATGCTTTACATCCGCGAGCGCCGGATATGGGTCTGGCTGGCGCCTGCCCCTGCACCCGTTAATGCTGATTCCGAAGGCGGTATCGAGACCATGCATTCGGTGTCAAAATCTGCCGGAAAAGCCCAAGCCACCATGGCCTTGTCCACCAACCGCAAAACCATGGACGGCGACAAGGAATTTGAGATGTTGAAGACAAAATTGCTGCAGGCGCCCCTATGAATACCACGACAAGCATCAACACCACGACCACCCTTTCGGCCGGACGCGCAGGCAGCGCGCTGAGCCTGAACGAAGGCTATTTCGCCAGGCGCAATGCGCTGGACTGGGTGTTTGCCATGCTGGTGGCGGGCGGCTTTTTGTATGCCTTTGCCCAGTACAGCGCGTACATGGATGTCTATGAAAAAAGCATCTTGTTTGGTGCCATTCCGGCCACCATTGCCATGGGCTGGTTCTGGCGGCCACTGCGTGTGCTGATGATGGTCGTCGCCGGTTTGGCCCTGCTGGGCATCACGTCTTACCAGGGCGATTTGGCGCGGGCCGAGCAGGTGTTCTGGCTCAAGTATTTCCTGTCCAGCCAGTCGGCGATCCTGTGGATGAGCGTGCTGTTCTTCATGAGCACGATTTTCTACTGGCTTGGCATGTTCGCCAGCAACAAGCCGAACAGCGTCGGATCAAGCCACAGCGCCACGCTGGAGTCGCTGGGTTCCAAAATCGCCTGGGTTGGCGTCGGCATGGCGCTGATCGGCACGCTGGTGCGCTGGTACGAAAGTTACCTGATCGGCCCGGACATCGGCCACATTCCGGTCAGCAACCTGTATGAAGTGTTCGTGCTGTTTTGCTGGATGACGGCGGCTTTTTACCTGTATTTCGAAGCCGAGTACAAGACCCGCGCGCTGGGCGCTTTTGTGATGCTGGTGGTCAGTGGCGCGGTCGGTTTTCTGCTCTGGTACACCGTCATTCGCGAAGCGCATGAAATCCAGCCGCTGGTGCCGGCGCTGAAAAGCTGGTGGATGAAGCTGCATGTGCCGGCCAACTTCATCGGCTACGGCATGTTCGCGCTGGCGGCCATGGTGGCGCTGTCCTACCACGTCAAGCAGCAGGCTCAGGAAACCCGCTGGTACAAGCTCACGCCGCTGTGGATGCTGGGCGTGGTGCTGTGCTTCGTGCCTATCGTGTTTCGCAAGTCGCCTCTCGAAGCCGGCGGCAGCAACTACTGGATCGGTTACCTGCTGGTGGCCGGCCTGATTGCCGGCGGCATCTTGCTGGGCCGCAAGCACATCGCCGCGCGGCTGCCAAGCCTGGAAGTGCTGGACGACGTGATGTACAAGGCGATTGCCGTCGGCTTTGCGTTTTTCACGATTGCCACGGTGCTGGGCGCGCTCTGGGCGGCCGAGGCCTGGGGCGGCTACTGGAGCTGGGACCCGAAGGAGACCTGGGCATTGATCGTCTGGCTGAACTATGCCGCCTGGCTGCACATGCGGCTCATGAAGGGCTTGCGCGGCACGGTGGCGGCCTGGTGGGCGCTCGGCGGCCTTGCCGTCACCACCTTTGCCTTTCTGGGCGTCAACATGTTCCTGTCGGGTCTGCACAGCTACGGAACCTTGTAGGCACCGGGCGAGTCCCTGTCATTGAATCCTTTGCGGGACTTGCCGCGTACTACCGGCAACCATTGCAGGATTGAAAGGAACCATCATGCTCATCAAGACAAATTCCAGCGGATTCAGCCATCCGGTTTCCAATGACATCACGCCGCAAGGTATCTATCAGGGCCGGCGCGACCTGATCAAGCTCATGGCCACGGGAACGGCCGGCGCGGCACTGGCCGGCTGGGCCGGGCGCAATGCGCTGGCGCAAACCGTCCAGAAACCCGGCAAGCTGGCGGCGCTGGCCGGCGGAAAATCAGCGGCGGCTGGCGCGGTGACGATGGAAAAACTCACCGACTACAAAGACGCGACGACCTACAACAATTTCTACGAATTCGGCACCGACAAGGCCGACCCGTCGAAAAATGCCGCGACATTGCCGGTCAAACCGTGGTCGGTCGCGGTCGAAGGGCTGGTCAAGAATCCTAAAACCTTCACGCTCGAAGAGCTGCTCAAGCTCAGCCCGCAGGAAGAGCGTATCTACCGCCTGCGCTGCGTCGAGGGCTGGTCGATGGTGATTCCGTGGGTAGGGTATTCGCTGTCCGAGCTGATCAGGAAGGTCGAGCCGCTGGGCAGCGCCAAATACGTCGAGTTCATCACGCTGGCCGATCCCAAGACCATGCCGTTTGTCGGCTCGCGCGTGCTCGAATGGCCTTATGTCGAGGCCTTGCGCCTGGACGAGGCGATGCATCCGCTGGCGCTGCTGACCTTTGGCATGTATGGCGAAGTGTTGCCCAACCAGAATGGCGCGCCGGTGCGCCTGGTCGTGCCCTGGAAATACGGCTTCAAGAGCGGCAAGAGCATCGTCAAGATCCGCTTCACCGACAAGGAGCCGCGCACCGCCTGGAACAAGGCCGCCGCGCAGGAATACGGCTTTTATTCGAACGTCAACCCGCTGGTGGACCACCCACGCTGGAGCCAGGCCACCGAGCGGCGCATTGGCGAGGACGGGCTGTTCGCCAAAAAGCGCAAGACGCTGATGTTCAACGGCTACGAAGCGCAAGTCGGCCAGCTCTACGCCGGCATGGACCTCAAGAAGAATTTCTGATGGCTGCCGCGATGGCGGGGCGGCAAAAATGGTTGCTGCACCCTGGGTCCAAGCCGCTGGTTTTCATGCTGTGCCTGCTGCCGTTCGCATGGCTTTTCTACCAGGCCTTCAGTGACCAGCTGGGCGCGAATCCGGCTGAAGCCTTGATCCGCGCCACGGGTGACTGGACCTTGCGTTTTGTCTGCATCGTGCTGGCGGTCACCCCTTTGCGGATCATCAGTAAAACCCCGGCGCTGGCGCGCTTTCGGCGCATGCTGGGGCTTTTTTGCTATTTCTATGTCGTCGTCCATCTGCTCAGCTACAGCTGGTTCGACATGGGTTTTGACGTGGCCGACATTGTCAAGGACATCATCAAGCGGCCGTTCATTCTGGTGGGCTTTTCGGCCTTCGTGCTGCTGACTCCGCTGGCGGCCACATCGTTCAATGCGGCCATCAAGGCCATGGGGCCAAAGCGCTGGCAGTTGCTGCACAAGCTGGTCTACCTGATCGCCGGTCTGGGCATCCTGCATTTTTTCTGGATGCGCGCCGGAAAAAACAATTTTAATGAAGTCTTTGTCTATGCCGCCATTGTCGCCATGCTGCTGGGCTGGCGGGTTTGGAACCATTGGTCGAAGTCACGCAAGCAACTTTCCCGCCAGTCAGCCGTTGGCGTTCATTGAATTTGTTTGCTATTAAATAAATAGCATACTATGCCCAAGGACAGGGCGGTAAAGGCATATTTTTCTTAAAATTAAGGCGGTTTTGGCACTGGGCGCCCATGACCCCGCCGGGTGCTGCGGAATCAAGGTAGCAGCAATTCACCGCGAAAGGTGTCGGCCGCTGACTCGCGCTCACGAATCAGCCGGGCCACGTCGCCATCCACCAGCAGTTCCGCAGCGCGGCCCCGGGTGTTGTAGTTGCTGGCCATGCTCATGCAGTAGGCGCCGGCGGACATGACGGCCAGCTGGTCGCCGGCCGCCACATTGAGCAGGCGGTCGCGGCCAATCCAGTCGCCGCTTTCGCACACCGGACCGACCACGTCGTAAACCAGCCCGGCAGACTTCGGGGTTAGCGGCTCGACCGGCACGATGGCATGGAAGGCTTGGTACATGGCCGGGCGGGGCAAGTCGTTCATGGCCGCGTCAATGATGCAGAAGTTCTTCTGTTCGCCGGGCTTGAGGTAAAGCACTTCGGTGATGCAGATGCCGGCATTGCCGACCAGCGAGCGGCCGGGCTCGATCATCAGTTTTCTGCCGCCATAGCCGCGCGCATCGAGCTTGGCCAGCAGCTGCCGCCAGAGCGCGTCGGCTTCGGGCGGCGTGTCGTCGTTGTAGTTGATGCCCAGGCCACCGCCAAAGTCGATATGCGCCAGCGCAATGCCGGCCGCTTCAATCACGGCCACCAGGTCCAGCATTCTGTCCATGGCATCGAGGTAGGGCGTTGCATCGGTGATCTGCGAGCCGATGTGGCAATCAATGCCAACGACCTTCAGCCCTTGCAGCGAAGCGGCATGCTGATAAATGCGCAGGGCGTCTTCATGCGCAACGCCAAACTTGCTGCCTTTCAGACCGGTGGAAATATACGGATGCGTCTTGGGATCGACATTTGGATTGACGCGGATGCTCACCGGCGCGCGCAACTTCATTTCAAGAGCCACGCTAGAGAGCACGTCAAGCTCGGCTTCGCTTTCGACATTGAAGCAGCCAATGCCTGCCGCGAGCGCCTGCCGCATCTCCGCCCGGTTTTTGCCGACGCCTGAAAAAATGACCTTTTTCACGTCGCCGCCCGCCGCCTGAACCCGCTCCAGTTCGCCGCCCGAGACAATGTCAAAGCCGCATCCCGCTCGCGCAAACACCTGCAGCACGGCCAGGGAGGAATTGGCCTTCATCGCATAGCAGATCTGCGCATCCCGGCCTTCAAAGCCGCGCTGGTAAGCCGCCAGCGCCGACAGCATGGCGGCTTTTGAATAGATGAACAGCGGCGTTCCGTAGGTGGCGGCCAGTTCGCTGACGCGCACCGCCTCGGCAAACAGTGCGTTGCCCTGGTAGGAAAAGTGGGGATGGCCGGGAAGGACGGGAAGTAGCATGGGACGGGTTCTGTTAGCAAGGGGCAAGAATGGGAGCGATGACGGGCTGGCCCTGCGGGAAGGCTGCATAAACTGCCGCCATGCGAGTCAGCGCATCAAAGGATCTAGGAGTGCCATGTCGCCAGCGCCTATCGCGCTGCCGATGCCGGGGCAGTCGCCGGCGCGGGAAGCTGGGAAAGGCCGGGCGACATTGCCAGCGCAGGCGCCTGTGGCGGCACCGGCAAAAACAGCGGGCCTTTCTGCCCGCAGCCGGACAGCATTGCAGCGCCCGCCACGATGGCGAGAAAACCATGCCTGGTAACGACACGGGCAAGGCGGCCTAGAATTCGGTGTGAAAAAACCATGACAGGATTGTAATGACGGACCTTCAATACCAGAACCAGGCGGAGAGCGTGCTCAAGGCCATCGAGCAGGCCTGCGACCGGCTGAACGACGAAAGCGATGTGGACATCGACAACCAGCGCACCGGCGGCATGATCACGCTGAGCTTTTCAAACCAAAGCCAGATCATCATCAACCTGCAAAAGCCGCTGCAGGAAATCTGGATGGCAGCCAGGGCTGGCGGTTTTCACTACAAATTCAATGGCGGGCAATGGCTTGACACCAAGGATGGCCGGGAGTTCTTTGCCAATTTGTCGCGTTACGCCAGCGATCAGGCAGGCCAGCCACTGGTGTTTGCCGCTGCCGCCTGATCCTTGGAAATCCCTGAACAAAAAAACGGACCTTCAAGGTCCGTTTTTTTGTTCAGGGATTCTCCCGGACCCGGGTAACGATCAGTTCTTGAACAGATCCAGGATTCGTTTTTTCTCGTCAGACGGGGGCAGGACTTCAATGCCACCGCCCGGCGCAGGCGCTGTTTCCTCGCTGGAAGCACCCGCCTCCGGCTGCATGCCCACGCTGCTGATGCCCGCGCCTTTGGCATATTCTTCGTAGTACCACTCGCCATTGAGATTCACCACGCCTGCCGGCGGCTGGTACTCGGTGACCGGCACGCCCTTGAGGGCGTATTCCATGAAGTTGATCCAGATTGGCAGGCTTAAGCCCCCGCCTGTTTCACGGTCGCCGAGCTTCTTGGGCGTGTCGTAACCCATCCAGACCGCCGCCGCCAGCGTCGGCTGGAAACCGACAAACCAGGTGTCGATCGAGTCATTGGTCGTGCCGGTCTTGCCGAAGATATCCGGCCGCTTGAGCATGGCCTGGGCCTTGGCGGCGGTGCCTGAACGCGCCACTTCCTGGAGCAGGCTGTTCATGATGAAAGCATTTCGGGCATCAATGCCGCGCATCGACTCGTTGAGCGCAGGAGGCGTGACGTCCAGCAAAACTTTGCCGCGCTGGTCGGTGATTTTGGTGACCAGGTAAGGATTGACGCGGTAGCCGCCGTTGGCAAAAACCGAATATCCCGTCGCCATCTGCATCGGCGTGACCGAGCCCGCGCCCAGTGCCATGGTCAGGTAGGCCGGATGCTTGTCCGCGTCGAAACCGAAATGCGTCACCCACTCCTGCCCATACTTGGCGCCGATTGATTGCAGGATGCGGATCGACACCAGGTTCTTTGATTTCTTCAGGGCCGTGCGCAGGCTCATCGGGCCTTCAAAGCCGCCGTCATAGTTTTTCGGTTCCCACGGCTGCCCGCCGGTCACGCCAGCATCGAAAAACAGCGGCGCGTCGTTCACGACCGTGGCCGGGGTAAAGCCTTTTTCCAGCGCCGCCGAATAAATAAAAGGCTTGAAGCTCGAACCGGGCTGGCGCCAGGCCTGGGTCACATGGTTGAACTTGTTTTTCTCGAAATCAAAGCCGCCAATCAGCGCGCGAACCGCGCCATCGCGCGGGTCCATGGCCACGAAGGCGCCTTCGACTTCCGGCAACTGGGTAATTTCCCAGTCATCCTTCGGCGTCTTGGCTACCCGGATCAGTGCGCCCGGACGAATCTTGATGTTCGGGCTGGCCTTGTCGGCCAGACCCGACTGCGCAGGCCGCAGGCCTTCTCCGGTGATGGTCACCTTTTCGCTGTTCAGACGCATCGCAATGATCCGCTTGTGGCTGGCCTCCAGCACGACAGCCGACATGATGTCTCCGTTGTCGGGGTTCTCGGCCAGGGCGTCGTCAATGGCGTCTTCAATTTCCGGGGGGTTGGACGGCAGGTCGATGAATTTTTCGGGACCCCGGTAAATCTGCCTGCGCTCGTAATCCATGATGCCCTTGCGCAAGGCCTTGTAAGCCATGGTCTGGTCGGCGGACTTGAGAGTGGTGTAGACATTCAGCCCGCGCGTGTAGGTTTCTTCGCCATACTGGTTGAACACAAGCTGGCGAACGGTTTCGGCCACGTATTCGGCATGCACGCGCCCGGCATCGCGTCCGGTCCTGATCTGAAGTTCTTCTTCCCGAGCCGTTTTTGCCTGCTCGGCATTGATGAAGCCGTTTTGCTCCATGCGCTCGATGATGTAGAGCTGACGCGTCCGGGCGCGGCTGGGGTTGGCGATCGGGTTGTAGGTCGAAGGCGCCTTGGGCAGGCCGGCCAGCATGGCGGCTTCGGCAATGCTGACATCCCTGAGCGGCTTGCCGAAATACGTTTCCGCTGCAGCGGCAAAGCCGTAGGAGCGATTTCCCAGAAAAATCTGGTTCATGTAGATCTCGAGAATCTGGTTCTTCGACAGTGAACGCTCCAGCTTGAATGTCAGCAGGATTTCATAAATCTTGCGCGTGTAGCTCTTCTCGGCCGTCAAATAGACATTGCGGGCAACCTGCATCGTGATGGTCGATGCGCCCTGGCTTTTCGCCCGGCCCAGGTTGGCCAGCGCTGCACGCACCACGCCCAGATAATCCACCCCGCCGTGCGAGAAAAATCGCGCGTCCTCGATAGCCAGCACCGCATCTTTCATGATCTGCGGAATTTCATCGATAGGCGTGAGCCTTCGGCGCTCCTCACCGAATTCCCCGATGATGACGCCGTCAGCCGTGTAGACCCGCAACGGTTGCTTCGGGCGATAGTCCGACAGAGCCGAAATATCAGGCAGGTTGGGATAGGCGACTGCCAGCGCAACCGCCAGAAAAATCGCCAAGCCGGCAAGACCGGCCAGCACCAGGCCAATGCTGCCGAGAAAGAACTTCGCAAAAGAGCGCAGCCAGGAAGAAGGCCGCTTTACCGCACTGGGTTTTGATCGGGAATCAGGGGTCCGGGAAGAAGAGGGCATCAAGGTCAATCAATAGAGTCGCAACCGCATTATAAAAATTTCTTGATGCCCAAGCATGTCGGGCATGTAGCCGTGAATTGCACTGTTACACCCACGGATAAATTTTTACATCAGTGCAATCTCTGAAATTCGTCTGAATTTGACAACGAACGTCTTGTTCTCATGCGTAAAAGTGATTACTCCCGCAGGGGCTTGCTGCTAACATTCGGTAGATTTTTAAGCAAATAGGTTACATAGTAGCCGTACATCCGGGGGCGCCCTTGATCTCACTGGGATCGTTATTCAACCGTCAACAACCCCCTTTGCTGGGCGTGGACATCAGCTCGTCCAGTGTCACGCTGGTCGAGGTGAGTCGCGACAAGGCTGGCCGTCTGGTTCTCGAGCGCTGCGCCATCGAGCCATTGGAAGCCGGATGGGTTACCGATGGCAACATCGAAAAATTCGATGAGGTGGCGGACGTGCTTCGCCGCGTCGTGAAAAAGAGCGGCACGCGCACGCGAAACGTTGCCATGGCGCTGCCTCCCTCCGCCGTCATCAGCAAAAAGATCGTTCTGCCCGGCGGGCTAAGCGATGCCGAGCTGGAAATTCAGGTCGAATCCGAAGCCAACAAATACATTCCCTTTTCGCTTGATGAAGTCAGCCTTGATTTTTGCGTCCTGGGGCCCAGTGCAACGTCCAATGGCGATGTCGAAGTGCTGATTGCCGCTTCGCGCAAGGAAAAGGTCCAGGACCGGCAGGGCTTGGCTGAAGCCGCCGGGCTCAAGCCCATCGTGGTGGACGTTGAGTCCTATGCGTCCCGCCTTGCCACGGCCCGGCTGATCGAGAACATGCCCAACAAGGGCGTGGACACCATGGTGGCGCTGTTCGAAATCGGCTCCGTGACCACCAGCATGCAGGTCATCAGGAATGATGAAGTCCTGTACGAACGTGACCAGGCATTTGGCGGCGCGCAGCTGACCCAGCTGATCGTCAGGCAATATGGTTTCTCGCTTGAAGAGGCCGAAATCAAAAAGCGCGGCGCGGACTTGCCGGAAGACTATGCCCTGGGTGTGCTGAAACCGTTTGTCGAAAGCATGACTCAGGAAATCAGCCGTGCGCTCCAGTTTTTCTTTACCAGCACACCCTACAACCGGGTTGATTATGTGATGCTCGCCGGTGGCTCCTCTTCATTGGGCGGGCTGACGGAATCGGTGACGAAGCAGACGGCTTTTGCCTGCCAGCTGGTGAATCCTTTTGACGGAATGGAAATTGGCAGCGGCGTCATGGAAAACAGGATGCGGCGCGAAGCCTCCTCTTACCTGACCGCCTGCGGCCTTGCTTTGCGAAGGTTTGTCCAGTGATTCTGATCAACCTGCTGCCGCACCGGGAAGCCGCCCGAAAACGCCGGCGTGAAGTCTTTTTCGTGACCCTTGGCCTGGCTGCCCTGGCCGGCGTGCTGATCTGCAGCGTGACGTATTCCTGGTATTTGACGCAGATCGAAAGCCAGCGCGGCAGAAACACTTTTTTGCAGTCTGAAATCAAACGCCTTGACGAACAGATCAAGGACATTGCCACCTTGCAGGCCGAAATCAACTCGCTCAAGGCGCGCCAGACCGCCGTCGAGGATTTGCAGGGAAACCGCAATCTGCCGGTGTATTTGCTGCGCGAACTGGTCAGGCAGCTGCCCGACGGGGTGTATGTGAACAGCCTCAAGCAGGAAAACCAGACGGTGTTGCTCACAGGCATCGCGCAATCCAATGAACGTGTTTCGGAGCTTTTGCGCAATGTTTCCAACAACAGCGCCTGGCTGTCCAAGCCCGAGCTGGTGGAAATCACCGCAGGAACGGTGACGCTGAGTCCGCGCGACCAGCGCCGGGTTTCAAATTTCTCGATGCGGATGGAAATCAAACGGACCAGTGATCAAAAAGAGGCAGCCTCGTCGGCACCTGCCGCAGCCAAGCTCTGATGCGGCACGAATGAATTGATCATGGCAAAAAAAACGTCCAAACCCTCCTTTGATTTTGCAGCCTTCCAAAGCCGCATACAAAACCAGTTCACCGGCCTGGACCCGAACGATCCGTCGTCCTGGCCGGCTTTTCCGCGCTACCTTCTGTGCGCTGCCCTCACGGTTGCGGTGGTGGTGGCGCTCTGGTTTGTCTGGCTAAGCGCAGCGGATGAAGAACTGACCGCTGAAAAGGCCAAGGAAGTCCAGCTCCGTCAGGACTACACCGGCAAGCTGACGCAGGCAGTCAATCTGGAAGCGCTGAGGAAGCAGCGTGAACAGGTTCAGCAGTACGTGACGCAGCTTGAAAAGCAGTTGCCCAGCAAGGCTGAAATGGATGCCTTGCTGTCCGACATCAACCAGGCCGGCCTGGGCCGCAGCCTTCAGTTCGAACTGTTTCGGCCTGGGCAGGTGATCGTCAAGGATTACTACGCCGAATTACCTATTGCGGTCAGGGTCACGGGTCAGTACCACGACATGGGCGCATTTGCAGCCGATATAGCCAACCTTTCGCGCATTGTGACGCTGAACAATATGGCCATCACACCGGCAAAAGACGGCAACCTGGTCATGGACGCGACGGCAAAAACCTTCCGCTATCTGGACAGCGAAGAAATTGCCTTGCAGAGCAAAAATGCTTCGGCCAACGGAGCCAAGAAATGAGCGTCCCTCGACAAGCCCTTGCCTTGACCATGGCCTGCAGCCTGCTTTTGCTGGCCGCTTGCGGTTCATCGGATCAGGAAGAGTTGCAGCAGTGGATGAGCGCCCAGCGCGACATCACCCGGCCCAAGGTCGCGCCTTTGCAGCAACCAACCCAATTCAGGCCTGAAACCTACGGCCAGGAAGGATCGATCGAGCCTTTCAGCAACCAAAAACTGGTGCAGGCGCTCAAACGCGATTCCAGCCAGGCAACTTCCAATGCAGCGCTGATCACGCCGGAACTGAGCCGGCGCAAGGAGCCGCTGGAGGCCACGCCGCTGGACAGCGTGGCCATGGTTGGCAGCCTGACAAAAGCCGGGCGGCCCGTGGCGCTGGTGCGGGTTGACAACCTGATCTACCAGGTGCGCGTCGGCAATTATCTGGGCCAGAACTATGGCCGTATTACTTCCGTGACCGAAGCCAGCGTGGTATTGCGTGAAATCGTGCAGGACGCAGCAGGCGAGTGGACAGAGCGGCCAGCGACTTTACAGCTTCTAGAGGAAAAGAAATGAACAAGCAGACAGCGGAATTGGCAGTGAAGGCGAGAGCGCAAGAAAGTCTGCCGCGTTTGCTTGGGCGTGTCGTGCGCCGCGCATTGCTGGGTGTGATGGTGGTTGCCGGCAGCATGCCCT
Source organism: Polaromonas sp. DSP2-3-2b2 (assembly GCF_049895905.1). NCBI lineage: Bacteria > Pseudomonadati > Pseudomonadota > Betaproteobacteria > Burkholderiales > Comamonadaceae > Polaromonas > Polaromonas sp. DSP2-3-2b2. Next base: position 59,916 of record NZ_JAFCTH010000005.1, read on the forward strand.
TGCTGGCAAGGGCAGAAAATTTCATTCAGGCCGTTTCGGGCTCGGTGCAGGGTGGCTCGGAAGTGATCCGGATCGAACTGGCGGAGCCGCTGGCCAGCGTTCCCGCGGGTTTCAGCATTCAGTCGCCTGCCCGTATCGCCCTTGACTTTCAGGGCGTCAGCAATTCACTGGGCCGCTCGGCGATTGAAATCAACCTAGGCAACATGCGCTCAGCCAATGTGATCCAGGCCGGCGAGCGTACCCGCGTCGTGCTTAATTTAAAAACGCCAACATCGTACAAGGCCGAGCTGCAAGGCAAGTCTTTGCTGATCATTCTGGATTCGCAGGCCGTGGCAGCGCCTTCGGCGGCCGCAGCCCCTGCGTTCGCCGAAAGTCGTAACCGCGACACGCTGCCTTTGAGGGACATCGATTTCCGGCGTGGTCCCAACAACTCGGGCCGCATCGTGGTTGCCCTGCCGAACAATGAAGTCGGCGTGGATATTCGCCAGCAGGGCAAGACCGTGGTGGTGGAATTCCTGAAAACCGCACTGCCCGAAGGGCTGCGCCGCCGGCTCGATGTCACTGATTTCGGAACTCCGGTGCAAATCGTCACCACCTCGCAAGTGGGCGACAAGGTTCGGATGGTGGTGGAACCCACCGGCCAGTGGGAGCAAAGTGCCTACCAGAGCGACAACCAGTTCGTGCTGGAAGTGCGCCCGCAAAAGGTCGATCCTGACAAGCTGACCCAGGGAACGGGCTTCAATGGCGAAAAGCTGTCATTGAATTTTCAGAACATTGAAATCCGCTCATTGCTGCAGGTGATTGCCGATTTCACCAACTTCAATGTGGTCACTTCAGACACGGTTACCGGATCAGTCACCTTGCGTCTGAAAGACGTGCCATGGGACCAGGCGCTGGACATCATCCTGCAGGCCAAGGGTCTGGGCATGCGCAAGACAGGCAATGTGCTGCTGATCGCGCCCAAGGACGAACTCGCAGCCAAGGACAAGCAGGAACTGGAGTCACGCGTGGCGATTCAGGGCCTTGAAGCGGTTCGCACGCAGTCGTTTCAGATCAACTATGCCAAGGCCAGTGAAATTGCCGCGCAGATTTCCGCTGGCGGTGCGGGCGCGAACACGGCCCGGATACTCTCCAGCCGGGGCAGCGTGATTGCAGAGCCGCGCACCAACCAGCTGTTCGTCACGGACATTCCATCCAGGCTGGAGCAGGTGCAAAGCTTTATTGGCAAGCTGGACATCGCCGTGCGGCAGGTGCTGATTGAAGCGCGCATCGTGGAGGCTTCCGACACGTTTGGCCGCTCTTTGGGCGTAAGGCTGGGCGGCGGAATGATTGGCGCGGCCGGTGCCTTGTCCAATGGCAATACCAATGTCACGCTGGGCACCAACTACGGCGCGACGGCTGCTGACACCAGTGGCAATTTCGTCAGCTTTCCCGCTTCAACGCTCGGCGTTGCGAACAATGCGGCTTCGTTCGCGGTGTCGATTTTCAATGCAGCGGCGAACCGCTTCCTCAATCTGGAGTTGTCGGCGCTCGAAGCCGATGGCAAGGGAAAGATTGTTTCCAGCCCGCGCGTGGTTACAGCGGATCAGGTCAAGGCGCTGATCGAGCAGGGCACCGAATTCCCTTACCAGACCGCCACCTCCAGCGGCGCCACGTCGCTGGCATTCCGCAAGGCCAACCTGAAGCTTGAAGTCACGCCGCAGATCACGCCCGAAGGCAACATCATTCTGGACCTGGACGTGAACAAGGACAGCCGTGGTGAAACCACCGCCGCCGGTATCGCTATCGACACCAAGCACATCCAGACCCAGGTGCTGGTCGAGAACGGCGGAACGGTCGTGATTGGCGGCATCTTCACGCTGGAAGAAACCAACAATGAAACCAAGGTTCCGTTGCTGGGCGATGTGCCTTACCTGGGCAACCTGTTCAAGAGCCGTGAGCGCACGTCCCGGAAACAGGAAATGCTGGTGTTCATCACGCCGAAGATGATTACAGACCGTGCTGCTGCGCGATAAATTGGTATGTATTCTTTGAAGTATCGAAAGAGTGAAATGAAGTTTTTTAAATATTTATCGGCTGCTGCGCTGGCTGTTGCTTTGGTGGCTTGCGGTGGGGGCGGTGGGAGCGCGGGTACGGTTCCGGGATCAACGACGCCAACTACTCCGACGACGCCTACTACGCCTACGACGCCTACGACCCCAACGACGCCTACGACCCCAACGACTACTGCAATTGATGCGACCGTCAAGGACATGCTTTTATTTTTAGATAAGACAATTGTCAAAAACACAGGCTCGGATATTGCCAAACTAACCGTTATTGCCCTTGATTCGAACAATAACGTGGTCGTAGGCGCCACGGTGAATGTGACCTCTGATCCGGGTTCAGTGACTGTGAAGAGCGCTCCAGTGACGGACTCCGCCGGGACTGTAGTCGCGACAATTGGTACGGGGAGCGACAAGTCAGATAGGCAGATCAATGTGTCTGCCACCGTCAATGGCATAACTAGGCAGACTGGTTTTCAAGTAGTCGGGAGTAAGCTGGTAGCCTCTCCGTCGTCCGGTACTCCGGCACCGAACTCGCTGGTTACCCTAAACATCGGTTTAAAGGACTCAACTGGGGTCGGGATCGCAAGTACGACACTTACGGTTTCTGGTGCTGTAGCAACACTCACAGGCCAGACGGTAAAGACTGACGCCAGCGGCAATGCGGTTTTGACATTCAATGCGCCGGCCGTCAACGGAACTTACGATATCAATGTGACTGGTTCTGGTACGCAAGTTTCTACCCAAATCACCGTGTCAACCTTGGGGTTGATCCCGGATGCAACACAGCTAGTGACGCCATCGTTCTCTATATCTCCGAATGTTCTGGCGACAAACGGCAATGGAAGCTCGGTGAATCAGGCCGTATTGCGAACTCTTTTCGTAAATTCGAGCAGCGTGCCTATTCCTAATGTCCGGGTTCGATATGACATCATCAGCACAGGTCTGGGCTCCACCGATTCGTCCATCGTGACCGGTACCAATACCGTACACAGCGGTTCTTCTGGGGCCGCTGTTTCCGCTTTGATCTCAGGTCAGACTGGAAGCGCGAACAATGGCGTGCTTATTAAGGCCTGCTATGACACCAAGGACTTTGCGCTAGCAGCCTGTCCCAATTCTGTTACCGCCAATCTCACGATTTCCGCGCAAGCTGTGAGCGTGTCTATCGGTGATGACCTCCTATTGGCCAAAGATACAGGGATATATGTTCAGAGCTTGGTGGTCACTGTTGTTGACTCGGCCGGGCGTGCAGTGGCTAACGCGCCAGTGAGCTTTTCCGCTGATATTACGCACTATGGCAAGGGGCAATTTGCTGATAACGGCACGTACTCGTTGTCTTCAAGCGCTATAAATCAGGCCATTCCTGACCTGGTAACAACTCCGGTGATATTTGGCAGACGGGTGCTTTGCCCGAATGAAGATATCAACAGGAATGGAATAGTTGATGCAGGCGAGAACATCAATTTCAGTGTGGACACCGCTGGGCAACCTACCCTTGAGCCGCGCGCTGCGGATGTCAGTATTGCGCTTGCTGATCCTTCTATAGCGACGACCAATGCATCGGGGAAACTACTGTTGAAGGTGACGTATTTGCAGAGCGTTGCCACTTGGGAGGTTTATCGTATACGAGTAACCACAAGTGTCGCCGGATCTCAAGGCTTGGCTGAACGCGCATTCATAACCAATTTCAACGTGGGCGATGATGCAGTCGGTGCGCCGTTCAAAACGCCTCCTTATGGTGTGGGCTCCTGTAGCGAAGCTTTCTGATGCCGTGTTATCGATTCTTCTGATCGGCCTCCCCGGCTCCGGTAAATCCACCGTCGGGCGGCAAATCGCCCGACGGTTGAAACTTGCTTTCCTCGACTCCGACCACGTCATCGAGGAGCGGCTGGGCTGCTCCATTCGCGACTATTTCGAGCGGGAAGGGGAGTCAAGCTTTCGTGATGTTGAGGAAACTGTCATTGACGAATTGACAGGCCTGAACGGCGTAGTGCTTTCAACCGGCGGTGGTTCGGTACTGCGACTGGCCAACCGCCAGCGACTGCATGACCGGGGCCATGTGGTTTACCTGCGTTCTTCGCCTGAAGAACTGTTTCGCCGGCTCCGCCATGATGTCAGCCGTCCTTTGCTGCAGGTTGCCGACCCCCTTGGCCGCCTGCGCGACCTGTACGCCCAGCGCGACCCGCTGTACCGGGAAACCGCGCATTTCGTCATTGAAACCGGCCGCCCCTCGGTGTCCACATTGGTCAACATGATCGCCATGCAGCTCGAACTGGCGGGCATCGTTCCGGGGTCATGAAGCCGCGTCATTCAGCAGTGTTGACCCTCAACACCGCGTAATACAGCAGCTCGTCAATCCCTGCCGAAAAGTGCCTCTACACTTCGGTGATGCAAGCAAATCCTTTCTTTTCACCCGCAACGGCGCAGGTCAACATCAACCTGGCCGAACGCAGCTACCCCATCGTGATCGGCACCGGTTTGCTGGGCCAGGCGCAAACCTACCAGCACCTTCCCAAGGCCGCAACGGCGCTCGTGGTGTCCAACACGACCGTGGCGCCCTTGTATGCGGCGCAACTGACCGAAGCCCTGCGCGCGCACTATGCTCGCGTGCTGCTGGTCACGCTGCCCGATGGCGAGGCGCACAAGGACTGGCCGACGCTGCAATTGATTTTTGATGCATTGCTGGAAAACGGCTGCGACCGCAAGACCGTGCTGTTTGCCCTCGGCGGCGGCGTGGTGGGCGACATGACCGGTTTTGCCGCCGCCAGCTACATGCGCGGCGTGCCGTTTGTGCAGGTGCCGACGACGCTGCTGGCCCAGGTCGATTCGTCGGTCGGCGGCAAGACCGCTATCAACCACCCTCTGGGCAAGAACATGATTGGCGCGTTCTACCAGCCGCAACTGGTGGTGTGCGACCTGGACGCGCTCAAGACATTGCCCGACCGCGAACTGAGCGCCGGCCTGGCCGAGGTCATCAAGTACGGTCCGATTGCCGACATGGCTTTCCTCGGCTGGCTGGAAGCCAACCTCAACGCGCTGCTGGCCAAGGACCCGGCCGCGCTGGCGCATGCCATTCAGCGCAGCTGCGAGATCAAGGCCTGGGTGGTCGGCCAGGACGAACGCGAGTCGGGTTTGCGGGCGATTTTGAATTTCGGCCACACCTTTGGCCACGCCATCGAGTCCGGGCTGGGCTACGGCGAATGGCTGCACGGCGAAGGCGTGGGCTGCGGCATGGTGATGGCGGCGCATCTGTCGCAGCGGCTGGGCCGGGTGGATGCGGCGTTTGTTGAACGCCTGACCGCACTGGTGCAGCGCGCTGGTTTACCGGTCAAGGGGCCGGTGCTCTCAAGCACCGACAACGCGGGCCGCTACCTCGACCTGATGCGCATTGACAAAAAATCCGAGGCCGGCGAGATACGTTTCGTGGTGATCGACGGCCCCGGCAAGGCCACCGTGTGCGCCGCGCCCGATGCGCTGGTGCGCGAGGTAATCGACGGGTGCTGCGCCTGATCAGCAAGTTATGCAATCTACTATGAAATTAATAGCTGCTTGCGCCCGTGGATACTGCGCAATCAGCCTTTTTGATGCATAAAACATGAATCTGGCTGCCTACGCCTGTGATCCGGCCCTGTCGCGCGGCCGCCGCATTCCCGAGCCGGTGGCGCCGACGCGTTCGGACTTCCAGCGCGACCGCGACCGCATCGTCCATTCCACTGCGTTTCGCCGGCTGGTCTATAAAACCCAGGTCTTCCTGAACCACGAAGGCGACCTGTTCCGCACCCGGCTGACGCATTCGCTGGAAGTCGCGCAACTGGGCCGCTCCATCGCCCGCACCCTGCAGCTCAATGAAGACCTGGTCGAGGCGATTGCGCTGGCGCACGACCTGGGCCACACGCCTTTCGGCCACGCCGGACAGGATGCGCTGAATGCCTGTCTCAAAAATCACAATCCCGAAAGCGCCGGTTTCGAGCACAACCTGCAAAGCCTGCGCGTCGTCGATGCGCTGGAAGAGCGTTACCCGGACTACGACGGCCTGAACCTGACCTTCGAGACGCGCGAAGGCATTTTGAAGCACTGCTCGAAACGCAACGCCCGTCACATCGAGGCCAGAGAGCCGGGCGGCGTGGCCCGCCGGTTTGTCGATCAGCCCGGCCACGAGCCGGCTTGGCGGCAACCCAGCCTGGAGGCGCAGCTGGCCAATCTGGCCGATGAAATCGCCTACAACGCGCACGACATGGACGACGGCGTGCGCTCGGGCCTGCTGAGCCTGGAGCAACTCGAAGACGTGCCGCTGTTCAGCCGCTACCGGCGCGAAACGCTGACCGTTCATCCCCGGCTGCAGGGCCGGCGCCTGCTGTTCGAAACCATACGGCGCATGCTCAGCGCGCAGGTTTACGATGTCATCGATGCCACCCGGCTGGCGATTCAGCAGGCTGCGCCAGCTGATGTTCAGGCGGTTCGCCAGCACGCGGGTCTGGTCTGTTTTTCAGACCAAATGGCCTTGCAGTCCACGTCCCTCAAGCGCTTCCTGCTACAAAATTTATACCGCCATCCGCAGGTGGCGCAGACCACGCAGGCGGCCCAGCAGGTGGTGCGCGACCTGTTCGATGCCTACATGTCCGATCCGGCGCAGATGCCGCAGGCGCACATCGACCGCTTTGACGGCAGCGACAGCCCGCAAGCCGCCGCTGCCAAACCCGAGCGCGTGGTGGCCGACTACATCGCCGGCATGACCGACCGCTTTGCCGGCAAGGAGCATGAGCGGCTCATGGGGCATGCGGTTTTTTCTGTCTGATTCTTCGGGTTCGTGGCGAGCCGCCAGAGCTTTGAGGCGGCGAATACGCTGCGCGCTGCCGTCATGTGACAGCGGCGGGCGTGGTGGCCGCGCTGCATGTCGGCAAACTGCCGCCGGCCTGGCAGCTTCATCATCTATTCGGGGTCAGAACCCCATTATCATGACGCACACTTCCGGCATTGCAACTCATGGCCCGTCTTCCCCGCCTAGCCATTCCCGGCTACCCGCACCACATCATCCAGCGCGGCAATAACCGGCAGGCGATTTTTTCATCGGTGGCTGACTTCCAGATGCTGCTTTCGCTGCTGGATGAAAATGCGCAGAAGTTCGGCGTCGCGGTGCATGCCTATGTGCTGATGGACAACCATTTCCACCTGCTGGCCACGCCGGCCACCGCCGAAGGCCTGCCGCAGATGATGCAGGCCGTGGGCCGGCGCTATGTGCGTTATTTCAACGATCGCCAGGGGCGCACAGGCACGCTGTGGGAAGGGCGGTACCGCTCGACCGTGATCGACACCGACCGCTACCTGCTGGCGTGCATGGCGTACATCGACCTCAATCCGGTGCGCGCCGGGCTGGTCAGGGAGGCCGCCGCCTATCCGTGGTCCAGCCATGCGCACTATGTTGGCCAGCGGGCCGACCGGCTGGTCACGCCGCACGCACTGTTCTGGACGCTGGGCAACACCCCATTTTCGCGCGAAGCGGCTTATGCGGCGCTGGTCGCCCAAGGCGTCGCGCCGGGTCAGCAGGAAGCGCTGACTCGTGCCGCGCTGGGGGGGTGGGCGCTGGGCGATGAACGCTTTGTCGCGAATCTGCAAAAGCAGACCAGCCGCCGCGTCGTGAAAACCAAGGCCGGACGGCCTGTATCGGTCAATAAACTGGATTAAAAACGGGGTTTGCGCTTGACTGTAATTGATAGTTTGCTATTTATTTTGATATGTCCCTATATTTTTAACCCTGAGCCGAAGCTCGGATTAATTGGAATCTGACCCCGATTTAAAAATTTGTCATGCGCTCTGGCATGTACTATGCTCGTCTTTTTAAAAATTGAAACACCCGGCGAGCAGGGCTCGCGTTTCGATCCACGCCTCCTGCTTCCCCACTGACAAGGAATTGCCATGACCACGGCTGCTGAAATCAAGCATTTTGAACAACACGGTTTGTACGCGGGCGCCAACGAGCACGATGCTTGCGGAGTCGGCTTCGTGGCGCATATCAAGGGCCACAAGAGCCATGCCATCGTCGCGCAAGCGCTGAAGATTCTTGAAAACCTCGACCACCGGGGCGCCGTGGGGGCTGACAAGCTGATGGGCGATGGCGCCGGCATTCTGATCCAACTGCCCGACGCTTTGTACCGCGAAGAAATGGCCGCGCAGGGCATTGCCTTGCCGCCACCGGGCGAATATGGCGTGGGCATGGTGTTTTTGCCCAAGGAGCATGCCTCGCGCATGGCCTGCGAGCAGGCGCTGGAACGCGCCGTCAATGCCGAGGGCCAGGTGCTGCTCGGCTGGCGCGATGTGCCGGTGAACCGCGACATGCCCATGTCGCCGACCGTGCGCAAGAAAGAACCCATCCTGCGCCAGATCTTCATCGGCCGCGGCAACGACGTGATCGTGCAGGACGCGCTGGAGCGCAAGCTCTACGTGATCCGCAAGACCGCCAGCGCCGCCATTCAGCGCCTGCAGCTCACGCACAGCAAGGAATACTACGTTCCCAGCATGTCCAGCCGCACCGTGGTCTACAAGGGTCTGCTGCTGGCCGACCAGGTCGGCACTTACTTCATGGACCTGCTGGATGCGCGCTGCGTTTCCGCGCTCGGCCTGGTGCACCAGCGCTTTTCCACCAACACCTTTCCCGAGTGGCCGCTGGCGCACCCGTACCGCTATGTTGCGCACAACGGCGAGATCAACACCGTCAAGGGCAACTACAACTGGATGAAGGCGCGCGAAGGCGTGATGTCCTCGCCAGTGCTGGGCGCCGACCTGCAAAAGCTCTACCCGATCAGCTTTCCCGGCCAGTCCGACACCGCCACCTTCGACAACTGCCTGGAGTTGCTGACCATGGCTGGCTACCCGATCAGCCAGGCCGTGATGATGATGATTCCCGAGCCGTGGGAACAGCACACCACCATGGATGAGCGCCGCAAGGCTTTCTACGAATACCACGCCGCCATGCTCGAACCGTGGGACGGCCCGGCGTCCATCGTCTTCACCGACGGCCGCCAGATTGGCGCCACGCTGGACCGCAACGGCCTGCGCCCGTCGCGCTACTGCGTCACCGACGACGACCTGGTCATCATGGCCTCCGAATCCGGCGTGTTGCCGATTCCCGAACACAAGATCATTCGCAAATGGCGCCTGCAGCCCGGCAAGATGTTCCTGATCGACCTGGAGCAGGGCCGCATGGTCGATGACGAGGAAATTAAGGCCACGCTGTCGCACAGCAAGCCCTACAAGCAGTGGATCGAGAACCTGCGCATCCGGCTCGACGACGTGGCCGGCAAGACGAAAGAAAGCGCGCCAGCGGCTCCCGTGGCGCCCGAATTGTCCCTGCTGGACCGCCAGCAGGCTTTCGGCTACACCCAGGAAGACATCAAGTTCCTGCTCTCGCCGATGGCCGCCAACGGCGAGGAAGCCACCGGCTCGATGGGCAACGACAGCCCGCTGGCCGTGCTGTCCAACAAGAACAAGCCGCTGTACAACTACTTCAAGCAGCTGTTCGCGCAGGTGACGAACCCGCCCATTGACCCGATCCGCGAAGCCATCGTGATGTCGCTGGTGTCCTTCATCGGCCCCAAGCCCAACCTGCTGGACATCAACCAGGTGAATCCGCCGATGCGGCTCGAAGTCAGCCAGCCGGTGCTGAACAACGCGGATATGCAAAAGCTGCGCGACATCGATATCCGCACCCAGGGCAAGTTCAAGAGCTACACCCTGGACATCACCTATCCGCTGGCCTGGGGCAGCGAAGGTGTCGAGGCCAAGCTGGCGTCGCTGTGCGCCGAAGCGGTCGATGCGATCAAGACCGGCAAAAACATCCTGATCGTCAGCGACCGCGCCCTGAACGCCACGCAGGTTGCGATTCCCGCGCTGCTGGCGCTGTCGGCGATTCACCAGCATCTGGTGAAGGAAGGCCTGCGCACCACCGCCGGGCTGGTGGTCGAAACCGGTTCGGCCAAGGAAGTGCATCACTTCGCGGTGCTGGCCGGCTACGGCGCCGAGGCGGTTCACCCCTACCTCGCGCTGGAAACCCTGGCCGAACTGTCCAAGGGCCTGCCGGGCGACCTGAGCACTGAAAAGGCCGTCTACAACTACACCAAGGCGGTCGGCAAGGGCCTGTCCAAGATCATGTCCAAGATGGGCGTGTCGACCTACATGAGCTATTGCGGCGCGCAGCTGTTCGAGGTCATCGGCCTGAACCGCCACACCGTTGACAAGTTCTTCACCGGCACGGCCAGCCAGGTCGAGGGCATGGGCGTGTTCGGCATTGCCGAAGAAGCGCTGCGCATGCACAAGGCTGCCTTCAGCGACGACCCAGTGCTGGCCAACATGCTGGACGCCGGCGGCGAATACGCTTGGCGCGTTCGCGGCGAAGACCACATGTGGACGCCCGACACGATTGCCAAGCTGCAGCATTCGACGCGCGCCAACAACTGGAACACCTACAAGGAATTCGCCCAGCTGGTCAACGACCAGAACCGCCGCCACATGACGCTGCGCGGCCTGTTCGAGTTCAGGATCGACCCGAGCAAGGCCATCCCGATCGACGAGGTCGAGCCAGCCAAGGAAATCGTCAAGCGCTTTGCCACCGGCGCCATGTCGCTCGGCTCGATCAGCACCGAGGCGCATGCGACGCTGGCCGTCGCCATGAACCGCATCGGCGGCAAGAGCAACACCGGCGAGGGCGGCGAAGACCCCAACCGCTACCGCCAGGAACTCAAGGGCATCCCGATCAAGCGCGGCGACACGCTCAAAAGCGTGATCGGCGAAAAAGTTGTTGAAGTCGATCTGCCGCTGCAAGACGGCGACTCGCTGCGTTCGCGCATCAAGCAAGTCGCGTCGGGCCGTTTTGGCGTCACCGCCGAATACCTGGTGTCGGCCGACCAGATCCAGATCAAGATGGCGCAGGGCGCCAAGCCGGGCGAGGGCGGCCAGCTGCCCGGCGGCAAGGTCAGCGAATACATCGGCCAGCTGCGCTTTTCGGTGCCCGGCGTGGGGTTGATCTCGCCTCCGCCGCACCACGACATCTACTCCATCGAAGATTTGGCGCAACTGATCCACGACCTGAAGAACGTCAACCCGCGTGCCAGCATCAGCGTCAAGCTGGTCAGCGAAACCGGCGTCGGCACGATTGCCGCCGGCGTGGCCAAGGCCAAGGCCGACCATGTGGTGATTGCCGGGCATGACGGCGGCACGGGCGCTTCGCCCTGGTCGTCGATCAAGCATGCCGGATCGCCGTGGGAAATCGGCCTGGCCGAAACCCAGCAGACGCTGGTGCTCAACCGCCTGCGCGGCCGCATCCGTGTGCAGGCCGACGGCCAGATGAAGACCGGCCGCGACGTGGTGATTGGCGCGCTGCTCGGCGCCGACGAGTTCGGCTTTGCCACCGCGCCGCTGGTCGTTGAGGGCTGCATCATGATGCGCAAATGCCACCTCAACACCTGCCCGGTCGGCGTCGCCACGCAGGACCCGGTGCTGCGCCAGAAGTTCAGCGGCAAGCCCGAGCATGTCGTCAACTATTTCTTCTTTGTTGCCGAGGAAGCCCGCCAGCTGATGGCGCAGCTCGGCATCGCCAAGTTCGACGACCTGATCGGCCGTCCCGAACTGCTTGACATGCAAAAAGGCATTGAACACTGGAAGGCACGCGGCCTGGACTTTGGCCGCCTGTTCTATCAGCCCCAGGTGCCGGCCGACGTGCCGCGCCTGCATGTGATGAACCAGGACCACGGCCTGGAAAAGGCGCTCGATGTGCGCCTGATCGAGAAATCGAAGGCCGCGCTGGAAAAGGGCGAGAAGGTCCAGTTCATCGAGGTGACGCGCAACGTCAACCGCACCGTCGGCGCCATGCTGTCGGGCGAACTGACGCGCCTGCGCCCCGAAGGCCTGCCGGACGACACGCTGCGCATCCAGCTGGAGGGCACGGGCGGCCAGTCGTTTGGCGCTTTCCTGGCCAAGGGCATCACCATGTACCTGATTGGCGACGCCAACGACTACACCGGCAAGGGCCTGTCGGGCGGACGCATCGTGGTGCGCCCGAGCATCGACTTCCGGGGCGAGGCGGTGAAGAACACCATCGTCGGCAACACCGTGCTGTACGGCGCGACCACCGGCGAAGCCTATTTCAGCGGCGTCGCCGGCGAACGCTTCGCGGTGCGCCTGTCGGGCGCCACGGCGGTCGTCGAAGGCACGGGCGACCATGGCTGCGAATACATGACCGGTGGCACGGTCGCGGTGCTGGGCAAGACCGGCCGCAACTTTGCCGCCGGCATGAGCGGCGGCGTGGCCTATGTGTACGACGAGGATGGGCTGTTTGCGACGCGCTGCAACACGGCCATGGTGTCGATGGACAAGGTCGTGCTAACGGCCGAGCAGCACACCCATGACCATTCCGACTGGCACGGCGGCGAAAGCGACGAGGAGCAGCTCAAGCGCCTGCTGCAGGACCACAACCGCTGGACCGGCAGCAAGCGCGCCAGAGAGTTGCTCGACACCTGGAACGTGTCGCGCCTGAAGTTCGTGAAGGTCTTCCCGAACGAGTACAAGCGCGCCCTGATCGAGCGCAAGGAGCGCCGGCTCGAAGCCGCGACCGAAACCACCAGCGCGCAGGTGGCGACGAACTGGGAAGCAGTGGCCGCCAAGTAAGCCGGGCCGGGCCGGCACAACGGCCTGGTCATCATTTTGCTATTATATTTATAGCTGCTTGCGCCCGCTGGATATGCGCAAACGGCCTAAAAAGCTTAAAAAATTGCACAGGAATCGATCATGGGAAAAATCACCGGCTTCATGGAATACGAGCGCATCGAAGAGGGCTACAAGCCTGTTCCCGAGCGCCTGAAGAACTACAAGGAATTCGTCATCGGCCTGGACGACAAGCAGGCGAATGTGCAGGCGGCGCGCTGCATGGACTGCGGCACGCCGTTTTGCAACAGCGGCTGCCCGGTCAACAACATCATTCCCGACTTCAACGACATGGTGTTCAGGAACGACTGGAAAAACGCGATTGACACGCTGCACAGCACCAACAATTTCCCCGAGTTCACCGGCCGCATCTGCCCCGCGCCGTGCGAGGCGGCCTGCACGCTCAATGTGAACGACGACGCGGTCGGCATCAAGTCGATCGAGCACGCGATCATCGACCGCGCCTGGTCCGAGGGCTGGGTCAAGCCCCGGCCGGCCAGGCACAAGACCGGCAAGAAAGTGGCGGTGGTCGGCTCCGGCCCCGCCGGCATGGCCGCCGCCCAGCAACTGGCGCGCGTCGGCCATGACGTGACGCTGTTCGAGAAGAACGACCGCGTCGGCGGCCTGCTGCGCTACGGCATTCCCGACTTCAAGATGGAAAAGATCCACATCGACCGCCGCGTCGAGCAGATGCAGGCCGAGGGCGTGGTGTTTCGCACCGGCGTCATGATCGGCAACCTGCCCAAGGGCTCGAAGGTCATCAACTGGGCCAAGGAAACCATCACGCCCGAGCAGCTGCAAAAAGACTTCGACGCCGTGGTCTTGACGGGCGGCGCCGAGCAGTCGCGCGACCTGCCGGTTCCCGGCCGCGATCTGGACGGCGTGCATTTTGCGATGGAATTTTTGCCGCTGCAGAACAAGGTCAACGCCGGTGACAAGGTCAAGGGCCAGCTGCGCGCCGAAGGCAAGCACGTCATCGTGATTGGCGGCGGCGACACCGGCTCCGACTGCGTCGGCACCAGCAACCGCCACGGCGCGGCCAGCGTGACCCAGTTCGAGCTGATGCCCGAGCCGCCGGTCGAGGAAAACCGGCCCATGACCTGGCCTTACTGGCCGATCAAGCTGCGCACCTCTTCCTCCCATGAAGAAGGCTGCGAGCGCGAGTTCGCCATCTCGACCAAGGAGCTGATCGGCGAAAAGGGCAAGGTCACCGGCCTGAAGACCGTCCGCGTCGAATGGAAAGACGGCAAGATGGTCGAAGTCCCCGGCTCGGAGCAGATCCTCAAGGCTGACCTGGTGCTGCTGGCCATGGGCTTTGTGTCGCCGGTGGCTTCGGTGCTCGATGCCTTCGGCATCGAAAAAGACAACCGGGGCAATGCCAGGGCCGGCACCGACTTCATCGGCGGCTATGCCACCAACGTGCCCAAGGTTTTTGCCGCCGGTGACATCCGGCGCGGCCAGAGCCTGGTGGTGTGGGCGATTCGTGAAGGCCGCCAGGCCGCGCGCTCGGTCGATGAGTTCCTGATGGGCTACAGCGACCTGCCACGTTAATTGGCGTCATCCCTTATGATCCAGAAGCCGGAATCCCCGGCTTTTGTCTTTTCTATGCCCCCATCTTCCAACGCTTCCCTTGTCGAACTGCGCCACCTGACTTTTGGGTATGGCGAACGTGTCATTCTGGACGATATTTCGCTGTCGGTCCCCCGGGGCAAGGTCACGGCGCTGCTGGGCGCGTCGGGCGGCGGCAAGACAACCATCTTGCGCCTGATCGGCGGCCAGAACCGGGCGCAATCAGGCCAGTTGCTGTTCGACGGCCAGGACGTCACGCCGATGAACCAGGAACAGATTTATGCAGTCCGCCGGCGCATGGGCATGCTGTTTCAGTTCGGCGCGCTGTTTGCCGATTTGAGCGTGTTTGAAAACGTCGCTTTTCCGCTGCGCGAGCATACCGGCCTGCCCGAAGCGCTAATCCGCGACATCGTGCTGATGAAGCTCAATGCCGTCGGCCTGCGCGGTGCGCGTGACCTCATGCCGAGCGAAGTCTCGGGCGGCATGGCCAGGCGCATTGCGCTGGCCCGCGCGATTGCGCTGGACCCCGAGCTGGTGATGTACGACGAGCCTTTTTCCGGACTCGACCCGATTTCGCTGGGAACGGCGGCCAACCTGATTCGCCATCTCAACGACAGCCTGGGGCTGACCAGCCTGTTTGTGTCGCACGAGCTGGAGCAGACCTTTGCCATTGCCGACCATGTCATCATCCTGGCCAATGGCAAGGTCGCCGCCGAGGGCACGCCCGACGCAGTACGCCAGAGCACCGATCCGCTGGTCTACCAGTATGTGCATGCGCTGCCGGACGGCCCGGTGCGTTTTGACTATCCCGGCGTCACCGTCGAGCAGGATTTCGGTCCCGAAGTGACGCCTGCATCCCTGAAATCCGGAGCCTTTTCATGAGCTGGTACAAGCCCGCGGACGTTGGATTCGCCACCCGCAGCTGGCTGGCCAACCTGGGCTATGGCGCCCGGCTGTTCCTGCGGCTGCTGGCCTCTTTCGGCTCCAGCCTCAAGCGCTTTGGCCTGGTGCGCGACCAGATTCATTTCCTGGGCAATTATTCGCTGGTCATCATTGCCATTTCCGGCCTGTTCGTCGGCTTTGTGTTCGGCCTGCAGGGCTACTACACGCTGGTGCGCTTTGGCTCGACCGAGGCGCTGGGCCAGCTGGTCACGTTCACGCTGGTGCGCGAACTCGGCCCGGTGGTCACGGCGCTGCTGTTTGCCGGCCGGGCCGGCACTTCGCTTACCGCCGAGATCGGCTTGATGAAGGCCGGCGAACAGATCAGCGTGATGGAAATGATGGCTGTCGATCCGATCCAGCGCATCTTGGCGCCGCGCTTCTGGGGCGGCGTGATTGCCATGCCGCTGCTGGCGGCCGTGTTCAGCGCCATGGGTGTGATTGGCGGCTGGGTGGTCGGCGTGCTGATGATCGGTATCGACGCCGGCTCGTTCTGGAGCCAGATCCAGGGCAGCGTCGACGTTTGGCAAGATGTGGGCAACGGCATCATCAAAAGCATCGTGTTCGGTTTCACCGTGACCTTCGTGGCGCTGCTCCAGGGCTACCAGTCGCAACCCACGCCCGAAGGCGTGGCCAGCGCCACGACGCGCACGGTGGTGGTGGCTTCGCTGGCGGTGCTGGGCCTGGATTTCATCCTGACCGCGATGATGTTCACGAAGTGATCACTTGAAAAAAAATTCGCAGGACAGGCTTTTGCTGTGCGGTTGCCGGATGGGCGCTGTCCCTAAATGTTTGTAAGGAAGTATTGATGCAACGCTCGAAGATTGATGTGTGGGTCGGCCTGTTTGTGCTGGTGGGCGCCGTGGCCATTTTGTTTCTGGCATTGCAGGCAGCCAATTTGCTGAACCTGAATTTTCAGCCGACGTACAAGATCACGGCCGAATTCGACAACATCGGCGGGCTCAAGCCCAAGGCGTCGGTGCGCAGCGGCGGCGTCATTGTCGGCCGGATCGAGGACATCAGCTTCAACGACCAGACCTTTCAGGCGCGGGTCACGCTCGAAATGCAAAGCCGCTATTCCTTTCCGAAGGACAGTTCGCTCAAAATCCTCACCAGCGGCCTGCTTGGAGAGCAGTACATTGGCATACAGGCGGGCGGTGACGAAAACAACCTCGCCGCCGGAGATGTGATCCGGCAGACCCAATCCGCCGTGGTGCTTGAAAACCTCATCGGGCAGTTCCTGTTCAGCAAGACTGCCGATGAAAGTTCAGGAACGGCTCTTCCCCTGCCAGCAACCGGAGCGACAGAAAAAAAATGAAGCAAGCCATCCATCTTGAAAAAGTTTCGGGCTGGGCCGCAGCCACCCTGACCATCGCCCTGCTGCAGGGCTGCGCCAGCGGTCCCCAGGCGAATCCTGTCGATCCGCTGGAGCCGTTCAACCGCGGCGTCTACAGCTTCAATGAAGGGCTGGACCGCGCCGTGCTCAAGCCCGTCGCCACCGCCTACCAGAACATCACGCCCTCGCCGGTGCGCACCGGCGTCACGAATTTCTTTGAAAACATCTCGGATGTCTGGTCCTTCGTGAACAATGTGCTGCAGGCCAAGCCGGCCGAGGCGGCCGATTCGCTGTTTCGCGTCACGACCAACACGCTGTGGGGCGTGGGCGGCATCTTTGATGTCGCCACCGAACTGAAAATTCCCAAGCACAAGGAAGATTTCGGCCAGACCCTGGGCACTTGGGGGCTGGCGTCCGGCCCGTATGTCGTGCTTCCGCTGTTTGGTTCGTCCAGCGTGCGCGACACGGCGGGCCTGGCGGTGGACATGCAGGGCGACCTGGTGTCGCAGTCCAACAATGTCCCGGCGCGCAATTCCCTGAAAGCCCTGGACCTGGTCGATACGCGGGCCAATCTGCTGCGTGCCGGCGATCTGCTTGACCAGGCCGCGCTCGATAAATACGCCTTTACCCGCGATGCCTATTTGCAGCGCCGCAAGAGCCTCATTGGCGGCAACGAGCGCACCGAACCCGAAGAACGCTTCGACCTGCCTGAAGCGCCGCCCGCAGCCCCGATGCCGAATCCGCAGTAAAGCCTTGGTAACAAGCTTTACCCAGGCGTTTTATAACTTCATCGGCTGTCCCCGAACCAGCCTGCAAAATAGCCAATCGCACATGGCTTGTCGCCACGGCGCCAATGAATTCGTCCATGGCGCTGCCGGCAGCCACCTGTTTTGACTTTGAAAGAAAAACCATGAACCGTAGAACTCTCGGACGTTTGTTGACCGCCACGCTCAGCCTGGCCCTGCTGGCTTCGGCCCCCTTGGTTCGCGCAGCCGACGAGGCCCCGGATGCGCTGATCAAGCGCGTTTCCAGCGAAGTGCTGGACGCCATCAAGGCCGACAAGGCCATTCAGGCGGGCGAAACGAACCGCGTGCTGGCGCTGGTGGACACCAAGGTCATGCCCAACGTCAACTTCACCCGCATGACGGCTTCTGCGGTCGGCCGCAACTGGCGCCAGGCCACGCCGGAGCAAAAAGCCCGGCTGCAGGCAGAATTCAAGACGCTCCTGATCCGTACCTATTCCGGTGCACTGTCGCAGGTCAATGACCAGAAGCTCAACGTCAAGCCGCTGCGCGCGGCCGCTGGCGACACCGAGGTGACGGTGCGTACCGAAGTGCTGGGGCGCGGCGATCCGGTCCAGCTGGATTACCGCATGGAAAAAACGCCGACCGGCTGGAAAATCTATGACCTCAACGTGCTGGGCGTCTGGCTGGTGGAAACCTACCGCACCCAGTTTGCGCAGGAAGTCAGCGCCAAGGGTATCGACGGCCTGATCGCGTCGATGTCGCAGCGCAACCAGACCAATGCAGGCGGCGCCAAGTCCTGAACCGGCCGACTGCCATGCTGAAACTTCCTGCCGTCCTGACCCATGCCGCTGCCTGCGGCTTTTTCGACACTGTCGCCAAGGAAGTGCTTTCGATGCCCGGCGACGTGGTCGTGGACGCCAGCGCGCTGAGCCAGTTCGACTCGTCGGCGCTGGCCATCCTGCTCGAATGCCGCCGGCAGGCGCTGGCGGCGGGCAAGGGTTTCTTGGTGCAGGGCGCGTCCGGCCAGCTGCTGCAACTGGCCGACGTCTATGGCGTTGCCGCGCTGATTCCCGTTTCGCCGCCACAACCCACAGCCGTGGCCGCCTGAGGGCCTGCTGCGTCTGCCGTGCGACGGCTGGCAGGGCCTTGGGGGGTGGCTCCGGGCAAGAAAGCCATCAGCCCCTAAAATAGCGGGCTCATGCCAGCCATCTCATTCCAGTCCGTCTGCAAAACCTATCCTCCCCCGCGAAACCAACCCGGCACCGGACTCAAAGCCCTGGACCATGTCAGCTTCGACATCCAGCAGGGCGAATTCTTCGGTTTGCTCGGACCCAACGGCGCCGGCAAGACCACCCTCATCAGCATTCTGGCGGGACTGTCCCATGCCAGCAGTGGCCGTGTGCTGGTGCATGGCAGCGACGTGCTGCTCGACTATGCCAACGCCCGGCGCAAGCTCGGCGTGGTGCCGCAGGAACTGGTGTTCGACCCTTTCTTCACCGTTCGCGAAGCGCTGCGCATCCAGTCGGGCTATTTCGGCATCAAGCGCAACGACGACTGGATCGACGAGCTGCTGGCCAGCCTGGGACTGGCCGACAAGGCCAATGCCAACATGCGCCAGCTTTCCGGCGGCATGAAGCGCCGGGTGCTGGTGGCGCAGGCGCTGGTGCACAAGCCGCAGGTCATCGTGCTCGACGAGCCGACCGCCGGCGTCGATGTCGAACTGCGCCAGACCCTGTGGCAGTTCATTGCCAAGCTCAACAAGCAGGGCAGCACGGTGCTGCTGACCACCCATTACCTGGAGGAAGCCGAGGCCTTGTGCAGCCGCATCGCCATGCTCAAGCAGGGCAGGGTGGTGGCGCTGGACTCGACTTCGGAGCTGCTCAAGGCGGCTTCGAGCAATGTGCTGCGCTTTAAAATTGATAGCGTCCTTCCTGCGCACCTTGCTGATCAGGCCCGCATTACCGGCAGAATCGTGCAGTTTCCGGCTCACAATGCGCGCGAAATCGAGCAGTACCTGGCCGCCGTCCGTGAGGCCGGCCTGGTGGCCGAGGACGTTGAAATCCGCAAGGCCGACCTCGAAGACGTTTTTCTCGCAGTGATGAACGAGAACCCGGAAGTAGCAGCATGACCGGCTGGCAAACCCTTTTTTACAAGGAAATCCTGCGCTTCTGGAAAGTCGGCTTCCAGACCGTCGGCGCGCCCATACTGACGGCCGTGCTCTACATGCTGATCTTCGGCCATGTGCTGCAGGGCCAGGCGCTGGTCTATGGCAAGGTGAGCTACACCGCCTTTCTGGTGCCCGGCCTGGTGATGATGAGCGTGCTGCAGAACTCGTTCGCCAACAGCTCGTCGTCGCTGATCCAGAGCAAGATCATGGGCAGCCTGGTGTTCGTGCTGCTCACGCCGCTGTCGCACTGGCACTGGTTTTTCGCCTATGTCGGCTCGTCAGTGGTGCGCGGCCTGATGGTTGGCGCCGGCGTGTTCGTGGTGACGGTGTATTTTGGCCAGCCCGGTTTTGTGGCGCCGCTGTGGATTGTGGTGTTTGCCGTGCTGGGTTCGGCGATGCTGGGCGCTTTGGGCGTGATTGCCGGCCTGTGGGCCGAGAAATTCGACCAGATGGCGGTGTTCCAGAACTTCATCATCATGCCGATGACATTTTTGAGCGGCGTGTTTTATTCCAT
Organism: Polaromonas sp. DSP2-3-2b2; assembly: GCF_049895905.1. NCBI lineage: Bacteria > Pseudomonadati > Pseudomonadota > Betaproteobacteria > Burkholderiales > Comamonadaceae > Polaromonas > Polaromonas sp. DSP2-3-2b2. The sequence goes on from NZ_JAFCTH010000005.1 coordinate 79,924, forward strand.
TCATTCGCTGCCGCCGTTCTGGCAAAAGATCAGCCACCTGAACCCGTTTTTCTACATGATCGACGGTTTTCGCTTCGGATTTTTCGGCGTCAGCGATGTCTCGCCGTGGCTCAGCCTGGGTTTGGTGACGTCAGCGTTTCTGATCATCAGCGCCGTAGCCGTCAACATGCTGCGCACCGGCTACAAAATTCGGCACTGAATATGGCCCCCACGCTTGTCGCTTCGCGTACTGTACTGCCCCCCGAGGGGGCCGCTGCGCCTGCGGTTCGGCGAAGCCGGTCCCGCGGCCCCCGCTGGTATGGGGAGATCGTCCCTACGCCTGCTCTTTTTGAAAAATATTTATGACCACTGAAGAACTCCAATCCATCATTGCCGCCGGCCTGCCCTGTGAGCACCTCGAAGTGTCCGGCGACGGCAGCCATTGGTATGCCACCATCGTTTCCAGCGCCTTTGAAGGCCTGGGCAGGATCCAGCGCCACCATCGCGCCTATGCCACGGTGGGCAACCGGATCCATACCGGCGAGGTCCATGCTCTGTCGATGAAAACCTTCACGCCCGCCGAATGGGCAGCCAACAGCGCGAAATAAGCAAAGAATCATGGACAAACTACGCATCAAGGGCGGCAAGTCCCTGGCCGGCTCGGTCGAAATCTCGGGCGCCAAAAATGCAGCATTGCCTGAACTTTGCGCGGCCCTGCTGACCGCCGACACGGTCACGCTGCAAAACGTTCCCGGCCTGCAGGACGTGACGACCATGCTCAAGCTGATCCGCAACATGGGCGCCCTGGTTGAGCGCAGCGCAAGCGTTCCCGGCACCGTCACCCTCAATGCCGGCCCGCTGAGTTCCCCCGAAGCACCTTACGAACTGGTCAAGACGATGCGCGCCTCGGTGCTGGCGCTGGGGCCGCTGCTGGCGCGCTTTGGCGAAGCCACGGTGTCGCTGCCCGGCGGCTGCGCCATCGGTTCGCGGCCGGTGGACCAGCACATCAAGGGCCTGCAGGCCATGGGCGCCGACATCACCGTCGAGCACGGCTACATGCTGGCCAAGCTGCCCAAGGGCCAGACACGCCTGAAGGGCGCGAACCTCACCACCGATATGGTGACGGTGACCGGCACCGAGAATTTCCTCATGGCCGCCACGCTGGCCGACGGCGAAACCATTCTTGAAAACGCCGCGCAGGAGCCCGAAATCGGCGACCTGGCCGAGATGCTGATCAAGATGGGCGCAAACATCGAAGGCCACGGCACGCGCCGAATCCGCATCCAGGGCGTCGAGCGCCTTCATGGCTGCACGCATCAGGTGGTGGCTGACCGCATCGAGACCGGCACATTCTTGTGCGCGGTGGCGGCGGCGGGCGGCGACGTGGTGCTCAACCATGGCCGCGCCGACCACCTCGACGTGGTGATTGAAAAGCTGCGCGAAGCCGGCGCCACCATCACGGCGGGCGAGGGCTTCATCCGCATTCAGGCCAGCGGCCGCATGAAGGCGCAGTCCTTCCGCACCACCGAATACCCGGGTTTCCCGACCGACATGCAGGCGCAGTTCATGGCGCTCAACGCCATCGCGCTGGGCACCAGCACGGTGACCGAGACGATCTTTGAAAACCGCTTCATGCACGTCAATGAAATGGTTCGGCTGGGCGCCAAAATCCAGATCGAAGGCAAGGTCTGTGTCATCGAAGGGGTTGAAAGGCTGTCGGGCGCCACCGTCATGGCCACCGACCTGCGCGCCTCGGCCAGCCTGGTGATTGCCGGCCTGGTCGCCAGCGGCGAAACCTTTGTCGAACGCATCTACCACCTCGACCGGGGTTATGACCAGATGGAAATGAAATTGCGCGGCATTGGCGCTGACATTGAAAGACTGAAGGCATGATCACGCTCGCTCTATCCAAAGGCCGTATCTTCGACGACATCCTGCCACTGCTCAGGTCCGCCGGCATCGAGGTGCTCGACGATCCGGAAAAGTCCCGCAAGCTCATTTTGGACACCAACCAGCCCGACCTGCGCGTGGTGCTGGTACGCGCTACCGACGTGCCGACCTATGTGCAGTACGGCGGCGCCGACATCGGCGTGGTCGGCAAGGACACGCTGCTCGAATCCGGCAGCCAGGGCCTGTACCAGCCGCTGGACCTGCAGATCGCCAAATGCCGCATCAGCGTGGCGGTGCGCGAGGGATTCGACTATGCGGCTGCTGTCAAACAGGGTTCGCGCCTGAAGGTGGCGACGAAATACGTCGAGATTTCGCGCGACTTCTTTGCCACCAAGGGCGTGCACGTTGACCTGATCAAGCTCTACGGCAGCATGGAGCTGGCGCCGCTGACCGGGCTGGCCGACGCGATTGTCGACCTGGTCTCGACCGGCAACACGCTCAAGGCCAACCATCTGGTCGAGGTCGAACGCATCATGGACATCAGCTCGCACCTGGTCGTGAACCAGACCGCGCTCAAGCTCAAGCAGGCGCCGATCCGCAAGCTGATTGATGCTTTCTCCTCGGCCTGCGCGCTGGCTGCTCTACAACAGTAAAATTTAAAACGCTATGAATTTACTAGCTACTCCCGCCCGACTGTCATGCGCACAAGCCACTTTTGAGGCTCAATTCAAGGCCAGGCTGCACTGGTCGGCCGATACCGACGCCGCCATCGAGCAGCGCGTCGCCGACATCCTGGCCGACGTGCTGGAGCGCGGCGATGCCGCCGTGCTGGAGTGCACCGCGCGCTTCGACGGCCTGAGCGCCGCGTCGATGGCCGAACTCGAACTCACGCAGGCCGAGCTGAAGGCCGCGTTCGAGTCGATTCCCGCCGCCCAGCGCGATGCCCTGCAGGCCGCTGCCCGCCGCGTGCGTACCTATCACGAGGCGCAGAAGAAGGCCAGCGGCGAAAGCTGGAGCTACCGCGACGAGGACGGCACGCTGCTGGGCCAGAAGGTCACGCCGCTCGACCGCGTCGGCATCTACGTGCCGGGCGGCAAGGCGGCGTATCCGTCGTCGGTGCTGATGAACGCCATTCCCGCGCATGTCGCCGGCGTGGCTGAAATCATCATGGTCGTGCCCACGCCCAAGGGCGAGAAAAACGCCTTGGTGCTGGCCGCAGCCTATGTGGCCGGCGTCACCCGCGCCTTCACCATCGGCGGCGCGCAAGCTGTGGCCGCGCTGGCCTACGGCACGGCGACGGTTCCCAAGGTGGACAAGATCACCGGCCCCGGCAATGCCTATGTGGCTAGCGCCAAGAAACGCGTGTTCGGCACGGTGGGCATCGACATGATCGCCGGCCCGTCTGAAATCCTGGTGCTGGCCGACGGCACGACGCCTGCCGACTGGGTGGCGATGGACCTGTTCAGCCAGGCCGAGCATGACGAGCTGGCGCAAAGCATCCTGCTGTGCCCCGACGCCGCCTACATCGACGCGGTGCAGGAAGCCATCAATCGCTTGCTGCCCTTGATGCCGCGCGCCGCCATCATCGCCAAATCGCTCAGCGACCGGGGCGCGCTGATCCTGACCCGCAGCATGGAAGAAGCCTGCGAGATCAGCAACCGCATCGCGCCCGAGCATCTGGAAGTCTCCAGCCGCGACCCGCACCGCTGGGAGCCGCTGCTGCGCCACGCCGGCGCGATCTTCCTCGGCGCCTACACCAGCGAAAGCCTGGGCGACTACTGTGCCGGCCCCAACCATGTGCTGCCGACCAGCGGAACCGCGCGCTTTTCCAGCCCGCTGGGGGTGTATGACTTCCAGAAGCGCTCCAGCCTGATCGAGGTCAGCCAGGCCGGCGCGCAAGTCCTCGGCCCCATTGCCGCCGAACTTGCCTATGGCGAAGGCCTGCAGGCGCATGCCCGCGCCGCCGAACTGCGCCTGAATACCGTGCCCGCCATGAGAAAAGCCAATAAATGACCGCGCCTGATTCCACCCTCGATCCGAAACTGAAAAAATTAATTCGCCAGGATGTGCAGTCGATGCACGCCTACGCCATCCAGGAATCCAGCGGCATGGTCAAGCTCGACGCCATGGAAAATCCGCACCGGCTGCCCGCCGCCCTGCAGGCGCACCTGGGCCAGCGCCTGGGCGCGCTGGCCCTGAACCGCTACCCGGATGGCCGCGTCAACGACTTGCGCAAGGCGCTGGCCGACTATGCGCAGATGCCCGAGGGCTTCGACATCATGCTGGGCAATGGCTCGGACGAGCTGATCGCGCTGCTGGCGCTGGCCTGCGACGTGCCCGGTGGTTCGGTGCTGGCGCCACTGCCCGGTTTCGTGATGTACGCCATGAGCGCGCAGTTGCAGGGCCTGAAGTTCATCGGTGTCGATCTGACCCCTGACTTTGAACTCGACGAAGCGGCGATGCTCGCTGCCATTGCCGCGCACAAGCCGTCCATCACCTACCTGGCCTATCCGAACAACCCGACGGCCAACCTGTGGGACGACGCGGTGATCGAGAAAATCATTGAAGCCGTCGGCGAGCAGGGCGGCCTGGTCGTGATGGACGAGGCCTACCAGCCGTTCGCCGGCAAGAGCTACGCCAGCCGCATGACCCGGCACGGCCATGTATTGCTGATGCGCACGCTGAGCAAGTTCGGCCTGGCCGGCGTTCGCCTCGGCTACATGATCGGGCCGAAAGCACTGATTGCCGAGATCGACAAGGTGCGCCCGCCCTACAACATCAGCGTGCTGAACTACGAATGCGCACTGTTCGCGCTCGAACACCGGGAGGTGTTTGAAGCCCAGGCGCAGGAACTGATCAGCCAGCGCGGCCTGCTGTTCGACGCGCTCGGCGCCTTGCCGGGCGTCAAGGCCTGGCGTAGCGACGCCAACATGATCCTGATCCGTGTGCCTGACGCGGCGCGCACCTTCGACGGCTTGCGAAATCGCAAGGTTCTGGTTAAAAATATTTCTAAAATGCATCCCTTGCTAGCCAACTGCCTGCGCCTGACCGTCGGCACCTTTGATGAAAACGCGCAGTTGCTGGCCGCGCTTGAACAATCCCTATGACGACTTCCACTACTGCCTCCTTGCCCTTGCCCTTGCCCTTGCCCTTGCCGCGCACCGCCGAGGTGTCGCGCAACACCGCCGAAACCAAGATCACCGTCAAGGTCAACCTGGACGGCACCGGCCGGGCCAAACTGTCAACCGGCATCGGCTTTTTTGATCACATGCTCGACCAGATCGCCCGCCACGGGTTGATTGACCTCGACATTCACGCCGTGGGCGACCTGCACATCGACGGCCACCACACGGTCGAGGATGTCGGCATCACGCTCGGGCAGGCCGTGGCGCAGGCCGTCGGTGACAAAAAGGGACTGCGCCGCTACGGCCACGCCTATGTGCCGCTTGATGAGGCGCTATCGCGCGTGGTCATCGATTTTTCAGGCCGTCCGGGGCTGGTGATGAACGTGCCGTTCAAGAGCGGAATGATCGGCACTTTTGACAGCCAGCTGGCCTACGAATTCTTTCAGGGCTTCGTCAACCATGCGTTCGTCACGCTGCACATCGACAACCTCAAGGGCGAAAACGCCCACCATCAGGCTGAAACCGTGTTCAAGGCCTTTGCCAGGGCCCTGCGAATGGCGCTGGAAATCGATCCGCGCTCGGTCGGCGTGATTCCTTCGACCAAGGGCTCGCTGTAACCCACACGATTTCACTGCTGTTCAGGCATGTTTTAGGCCTTTTGCGCACGTCTGGCTTGCGTAAGCAGCTATTCAATCAATAGCAATATAAGTTTCCCCCGAATGTCCAAATTGAAAACGGTGGCAGTGGTCGATTACGGTTCGGGCAACCTGCGTTCGGTCTCGCAGGCGGTCCGGCATGTGGTGCAGGGCACGGGCTACGAGGTGCTGGTCACGTCCCACCCGCAGGATGTGCTCAATGCCGAGCGCGTCGTGTTGCCCGGCCAGGGCGCGATGCATGACTGCATGCTCGCGCTCGAACGCTCGGGCATGCTCGGCGCCGTGCTGCATGCCGCCGCCAGCAAGCCGCTGTTCGGCGTGTGCGTCGGCATGCAGATGCTGCTGGACAACAGCCATGAAGGCTTGGACGGCGCTCCCACGCCTGGCCTGGGGCTGATCCACGGCGAGGTCGTCAAGTTCGACCTGGCCGGACAACTGCAGCCCGACGGCAGCCGCTACAAGGTGCCGCAGATGGGCTGGAACCAGGTGTACCAGGCGCATCCTGACGGCGCCAAAGCCCACCCGGTCTGGGACGGCGTGCCCGACGGCTCGTATTTCTATTTTGTACACAGCTTTTACGCCTGTCCGTCTGATAAGCGCCACATCGCGGGCGAGGCAGACTACGGCGGGCGCTTTGCAGCGGCGATAGCGCGCGATAATATTTTTGCTACCCAGTTCCACCCCGAGAAGAGCGCCGACCAGGGGCTGGCGCTGTACCGCAATTTCCTGCACTGGAACCCCTGAACCGCTTTTTGCTTCCCCGGATGCGCTCATGCAAGGGCGCATCTATTTTTAACCTCACTAACTGCTTTTTCTTAGCCCAACATGCTCCTCATCCCCGCGATTGACCTCAAAGACGGTCACTGCGTCCGTCTGAAACAAGGCGACATGGACCAGTCCACCATTTTCAGCGAAGACCCGGCGGCCATGGCGCGCAACTGGGTCAGCAAGGGCGCGCGCCGTCTGCACTTGGTGGACCTGAACGGCGCCTTCGCGGGCAAGCCCAAGAATGAAGCCGCCATCAAGCGCATTCTGGCCGAGGTGGGCAGCGAAATCGACGTACAGCTGGGCGGCGGCATTCGCGACCTCGACACCATAGAGCGCTACCTCGATGCCGGCTTGCGCTACGTCATCATCGGCACCGCCGCCGTGAAGAATCCGGGTTTTCTGCAGGATGCCTGCACGGCGTTTGGCGGCCACATCATCGTCGGCCTGGATGCCAGGGACGGCAAGGTCGCCACCGACGGCTGGAGCAAGCTGACCGGCCATGAAGTGGTCGATCTGGCCAAGAAATTCCAGGACTATGGCGTCGAATCCATCATCTACACCGACATCGGCCGCGATGGCATGCTCAGCGGCATCAACATGGAAGCCACCGTCAGGCTAGCGCAGGCGCTGACGATTCCGGTGATTGCCTCGGGCGGCCTGTCGAACATGGCCGACATCGAAGCACTGTGCGCCGTCGAGGACGAGGGTGTCCAGGGCGTGATCTGCGGCCGCTCGATCTACAGCGGCGACCTGGATTTTGAAGCGGCGCAAGACCGCGCCGACGAGTTGAACGGATGAATGTTGCCCCCACGGTCGCCCACTGCGTGTGGCTTCCTGCCCCCCGAGGGGGCCGCTGCGCCTACGGCCCGGCGAAGCCGGTTCCGTGGCCCTTGCTCATTGCAGAGCCGCCCCTTGCATTTATCTTGTCTTAGCGGCGCCATACCAACATGCTTGCTAAAAGAATAATTCCCTGCCTTGATGTGACCGGCGGCCGGGTTGTCAAGGGCGTCAACTTCCTGGAACTGCGCGATGCCGGCGACCCGGTGGAAATTGCCGCGCGCTACAACGACCAGGGCGCCGACGAACTCACGTTTCTCGACATCACCGCCACCAGCGACGGGCGTGACCTGATCCTGCACATCATCGAGGCCGTGGCGTCGCAGGTGTTCATCCCGCTGACAGTCGGTGGCGGGGTGCGCACCGTCGAGGACGTTCGCCGCCTGCTCAACGCCGGCGCCGACAAGACCAGCTTCAACTCGGCTGCGCTGGCCAATCCGCAGGTCATCACCGACGCCTCGGCCAAATACGGCGCCCAGTGCATCGTCGTGGCGATTGATGCCAAGCGCCGCAGCGACGAAGACGCCCTGGTGCGCGGCGCGGGCTGGGATGTCTACAGCCACGGCGGCCGCAAGAACACCGGGCTGGACGCCGTGGCCTGGGCTGTTGACATGGCGCGGCGCGGCGCGGGCGAAATTCTGCTGACCAGCATGAACCGCGACGGCACCAAGTCGGGCTTCGACCTGGAACTCACGCGCGCCGTGAGCGATGCCGTCAGCGTGCCGGTGATCGCCTCCGGCGGCGTCGGCAACCTCGACCACTTGGCCGATGGCGTGCAGCTGGGTGGCGCCGATGCGGTGCTGGCGGCCAGCATCTTTCACTACGGCGAATTCACCGTCGGGCAGGCCAAGCGGCACATGGCCGGGCGCGGGATTCCCGTCCGGCTCTAGTTTTCAAGTCTTTTTGGCTGTTTGCGCATGCTGGACGGGCGCAAACAGCTATTGATTTCATAGTAATTTTAGTGCGCTTCGGCGCGTCAGCATCGCGGACAATATCCCCATGAATTGGTTAGACACGGTCCGTTGGGACGAAAAGGGCCTGGTGCCCGTCATTGCGCAGGAAGCCGGCAGCGGCGACGTGCTGATGTTTGCCTGGATGAACCGCGAGGCGCTCGAAAAAACTGCCGAGCTCGGCCAGGCGGTGTATTTCAGCCGCTCTCGCAATCGTTTGTGGCACAAGGGCGAGGAGTCCGGCCATTTCCAGGTGGTGCATGAAATCCGGCTCGACTGCGACAGCGACGTGGTGCTGCTCAAGATCACGCAGCTCGGCCATGCGCCGGGAATAGCCTGCCACACCGGCCGCCACAGCTGCTTTTTCAGTCTTTACCAGGACGGACAGTGGGTTGCGACGGAGCCGGTCTTGAAAGACCCTGCCAGTATCTATAAATAGCCTGTAATGCACATCATGAATTCCAATGAAACCCTTGAGCGCTTGGCGCGCATCATCGAAACCCGCAAGCCTGGACAAGGCGGCGACCCTGACAAGAGCTATGTGGCGCGCCTGCTGCACAAGGGCCCCGATGCTTTCCTGAAGAAAATCGGCGAGGAAGCCACCGAGACCGTGATGGCCGCCAAGGACATCGACCACGGCGGCCCCACGCCCGAACTGAACGGCAAGCTGGTCGGCGAAGTGGCCGATTTGTGGTTTCATTCGCTGATCGCTCTGGCGCACTACAACCTGCGCCCTGCCGATGTGCTGGCCGAACTGGAGCGCCGCGAAGGCACCAGCGGCATCGAGGAAAAGGCACTGCGCAAGGCGCAGCACCGTGAAGCCACCAACGACTGAGAAAGGGAGCTACCCGTGAACAATGACATCGTGACGATAGAGCCCGACGAAGGGCTGAAAACCTGGGGCTGGGTCAGCTACCTGCTTCACCTTGTTGTCGCGGTGGCCGCCGTGCTGCCGGGTGCACAGGTCTCGATCGCCCTGCTGGTGGTGGCGCTGGTTATTGACCTGGTCAAGCGCGGCGATGCAGACAACACTTGGCAGGCATCGCACTTCAGCTGGCGGATTCGCTCCGTAATCTGGGCCGGCGTGCTCTACCTGCTGACCTCCTGGCTCTGGCTGCTGTTCATCGTGCCCGGCTGGATCGCCTGGGGCCTGATCTCGGTCTGGTTCCTGTACCGCATCGTCAAGGGCATGGTGCGCATGAACGCCGGCCGCTCGGTGGAGGCCGCATGAGCCATCCGGACCACTGCATTTTCTGCAAGATCGCCGCCGGCGCCATTCCGAGCCGCAAGGTGTACGAGGACGATGAGCTGTTCGCCTTTCACGACATCCATCCCTGGGCGCCGGTGCATTTCCTGATCATTCCCAAGACGCATGTTGCGTCGATGGCGCAGGTCGGTCCGGAGCATGCGGCGCTGCTGGGGCGCATGATGGTGCTGGCGCCGCGACTGGCGATTGAACAGGGCTGCAACCCCTACCCTGAAGGCGGTTTTCGTATCGTCACCAACACCGGTGCCGAAGGCGGCCAGGAAGTGCAGCACCTGCACCTGCACGTCATGGGCGGCCCCCGACCGTGGCTCCGGGGCTGAACGGGCTGGCTTGTTAACTACCCTGCAGGCTTGCAGGGTCATAGGCGCTGTCACATGGCGCCTTTAGAATCAGGCTTTGTTGTAAACATGGCAGTCAATCGACTGTTTTCAGATTAGGAGATGGACATGGGTGGATTTTCCATATGGCACTGGTTGATCGTGCTGTTGATCGTGGTGATGGTATTTGGCACCAAAAAACTCCGGAACATGGGCGGTGACCTGGGCGGCGCTGTCAAGGGTTTCAAGGATGGCATGAAGGATGGCGGCCAGTCGCCCGAGGATGAAAAGCCGGTGGTCCCCGCCAGCCAGGTGACCAATGCCCAGGCCAAGGCCACGTCGGAGCGCAACACGATTGACGTCGAAGCCCGGCAAAAGCCCTGATGCATGCTGGAACTTTCTTTTTTTCCGCGTTCAATGCTTCCCGGTGCTGATCTGCCGTGATTGACCTCGGCATCTCAAAAATCGCCCTGATCGGCGCTGTTGCGCTGATCGTCATCGGGCCTGAAAAACTGCCGCGCCTGGCGCGTACCATAGGCACCTTGCTGGGCAAGGCGCAGCGCTATGTCAACGACGTCAAGCAGGAAGTGAACCGTTCCATGGAACTCGACGAGTTCCGCAAAATGAAGGAAACCGTCGAGGAAGCGGCCCGCGATGTCGAGGGCTCGATCCGTACCGGCGCCACTGATTTTGAAAAATCATGGTCAGACACGGCGACATCCACCTCGCCCGACAACTTGTCCGGCTTCGAAGTCTTTCCCGAATACCGGCATCCGAAAAAGAAGTGGCGGCTCAAGCGCGGCGCCACGCCGCAATGGTTCAAGGCCCGCTCGGGCGTTCGCACCAAAGCCCAGTCCGGCGCGGCCCGGGTGGCACGATTTCGTCCGCAGCCCAGCCGCAAGGCATGAAGCATTCCCCTGAATTTTTCTTTGCGCGCAGACCGGCGCAATTCACACAGCGCAAACTTCCTTCATGAGCGATCCCAACCCCACCGGCGGCGACAAGCCCGACGAGCTCGCAGGCACCGAGCAGCCTTTCGTGCAGCACCTCATGGAGCTGCGCGACCGGATGATCAAGGCCGTGATTGCCATCGGCATTGCGGCGGGCATCCTGGCCATCTTTCCCGGGCCGGGCGCGCTGTACGACCTGATGGCCGCGCCGCTGGTGGCCAGCCTGCCCAAGGGCGCGACCCTGATCGCCACCAACGTCGTGTCGCCATTTGTCGTGCCGATCAAGATTCTCTTCATGGCGGCCTTCATGATCGCACTGCCGGTGGTCCTTTACCAGGTGTGGGCTTTCGTAGCGCCTGGCCTGTATTCGCACGAAAAAAAGCTGGTGATGCCGCTGGTGGTGTCCAGCACGCTGCTGTTTTTCATCGGTGTGGCGTTTTCCTACTACGTGGTGTTCGGGCAGGTGTTCAGGTTCATCCAGAGTTTTGCGCCCAAGTCGATCACCGCAGCGCCGGATATCGAGGAATACCTGAACTTCGTGCTCGGCATGTTCCTGGCCTTCGGGCTGGCTTTCGAAGTGCCGATCGCGGTCATTTTGCTGGTGCGCATGGGCGTGCTGACGGTGGCCCAGCTGCGCGAATACCGCGGCTACTTCTGGGTGGCTGCCGCCATTGGCACCGCGCTGGTCACGCCGCCGGATGCAGGGTCGATGATCATGCTGCTGGCGGTGGTGGGCGGGCTGTACGAAGTGGGCATCCTGGCCGCGCAGATGTTCCTCAAGAGCACCAAGGCGCCCGACACCGACTCGGAAGTCGCCAAATCCTGAAGTCTGGCCAGTTTCGAATAAATATGGCCGTTTGCGCAACTGCCGTAAGCACTTGTAGCTATTGATTTGATGGCAAATGACGGGTATTCAATGCGACAGGCTCAGACCCGAGCCGTCGCCATGAACAAACAGCGCGCCTTCAGCGCTGCACTCTGGGCCGCTGGCGCTGGGCCGGTGTCACCGAAATATCCACGGGACTGTCGCCGCGCAGCACCTTTAGCGGCGCGGGCGTGCCGGGCTTGAGCGCGGCAACCGCCGTCAGCAACTGGCTGACATTGCGGACCGGCTGGCCATCGACGGCCATGATCACGTCACCCGGCCGGATGCCGCCCAGGGCGGCGGGGCCGTTCTGCAGCACGCCCGTGATGATCACGCCTCCGGCCTTGGCCGCTTCCGGCTTGAGCTTGAAGGCCTCGATCAGTTCGGCATTGAGTTCCTGCGGCTCCACGCCAATCCAGCCGCGCGTCACCTGGCCTTCGGTCACGATGCCTTCGAGCACCTGCTTGGCAGTGGACACGGGAATGGCAAAACCGATGCCCATGGAGCCGCCCGAGCGCGAATAGATGGCGGTGTTGATGCCCAGCAGGTTGCCATTGACATCGACCAGCGCGCCGCCGGAATTGCCGGGGTTGATCGCCGCGTCGGTCTGGATGAAATTTTCGAAGGTGTTGATGCCCAGCTGGTTGCGCCCCAAGGCGCTGACGATGCCGCCGGTCACGGTCTGGCCCACGCCAAACGGATTGCCGATGGCCAGCACCGGATCGCCCACCTGAAGCTCGTCCGAGTTGCCCAAGACAATCACCGGCAGCTTGTCCAGATCGATCTTGAGAATGGCCAGGTCGGTGTCGGGATCGGTGCCAATCACCTTCGCCCGGGTCTTGCGGGTGTCGTTGAGAACGACCTCGATTTCATCGGCACCTTCGACCACATGGTTGTTGGTCAGGATGTAGCCGCTTGAGCTCACGATCACGCCGCTGCCCAGGCCTGCCTGTGCTTCGCCCGGGTTCTGGTCGCCAAAGAAAAACCGGAACCACGGGTCGTTCATTTGCGGGTTATTGACGGCGGCCTTACTGGTGTTGATGCTCACCACGGCCGCCGACGCAATTTTTGCTGCCTGCGCAAAGCTGCCACTGGTGCTGGCCGTACCGACGGCACGCGGCAGGCTGCTGGCGGGCGCCTCGATGACTGAAACACCGCCAATCGTGGCGCGTCTGTTCAACCACTGCGGCTGGAGCGTGGCGACGACGAAATAGGCCGCCACCAAAACAGTGACGGTTTGGGAAAACAGGAGCCAGGTGCGCTTCATGGGTCAAAAAAGGAGTTGGCTGGCGTGGAATAAGAACGGGGGTGTGCGAAGCAGTCCGTCTGCAGGCCGCTCTTGACGTATTGTGCTTGATGCGCGGCGCCTCTGCGCGGGACGGATGCCACTGGAAAGTCGTCAAGGCTGGAAAAAAATCCAAAATACGCGTCAGGCAGGACTTGCCTGAGACAATCCGGGCATGAACAGCACAACGAGACAGGACCTGCTGGCAGCGTTCGACACGCTTTTGCAGCCGGCGCGCTTCAAGGACTACGGCCCCAACGGCCTTCAGGTCGAGGGAAAAACGCAGGTGCGCCGGATCGTTTCCGGGGTCACCGCCAGCCGGGCGCTGATTGAAGCAGCTATTGGCGCGCAGGCCGACGCCATCTTTGTGCACCACGGCCTGTTCTGGCGCGGCCAGGATGGCTGCGTGACAGGCTGGATGAAGCAGCGGCTGGCGCTGCTGCTGGCCCACGACATCAGCCTGTTTGCCTATCACCTGCCGCTCGATGCGCATCTTGAGCTGGGCAACAATGCGCAGTTGGGGCGGCAACTGGGCTTGACGGCCAGTAGCTGCTTCGGCGAGCAGGGTCTGGGGTTTTTGGGCGGGCGAAGTGATGGCGGCAGCTTTGCCACGGCCAGCGATCTGGCCCGGCTCATTGAAAATACGTTAAAAAGGCCTGTCACGCATGTGGGACCTGCGTACACAGCTATTAAAAAAATAGCGTGGTGCAGTGGCGGCGCGCAAAGCTATTTCGAGTCTGCCATTGCCGCCGGCGCCGATGCCTTCATCACCGGCGAGATTTCCGAGCCGCAGGCGCACCATGCGCGCGAAATGGGCGTGGCGTTCATCGCCTGCGGCCACCATGCCTCGGAGCGCTACGGCGCGCCGGCCGTTGCATCGCATGTCGCGGCGCAATTCGGCATTCATCACCAGTTCATTGATATCGACAACCCTGCATGACCACCCAATCCGGCCCTTTCCTCATCACCATGGGCGATGCCGCCGGCATCGGCCCTGAAATCATCGCCAAGGCTTTTGCCCAGTCATCGCAGGAACTGGCGGGCTGCGTGGTGGTCGGCGACGTGCCGACGCTGCGCCGCGCTGCCGCGTTGGTTGCTACGTCATCCGGAAATCCGGCGATGCCGGTGGCCGAACTTGATTCGCTGGCCGATCTGGCGGCAGTGCCGCCGAACTGCATCGGCGTGCTGCAGAAGTGCGCACTGCCTGGTCTGGTTCCCTATGGACAGATCAGTGGCCTGGCCGGCAGGGGAGCGGCAGAGTGCATCGTCTGGGCTGCCCGTGCGGTGCTGGCGGGCGAGGCTGCCGCAATGGTCACTGCGCCGATCCACAAGGAAGCCTTGTTCGCCGCCGGTGGCTGGGCTGCGCGTTTCCCGGGCCATACCGAAATGCTGCAGGCCGAAGCCGCCTCGTTCCTGGGCAAACCGGTGAACGAAGTTCCGGTGCGCATGATGCTGGCCAATGACGAACTCAGGACCGTGCTGGTGAGCATCCACATGTCCCTCAGGCATGCAATTGACGCCGTGACCTTTGACAACGTGCTGCTGACCCTGCGCATTGCGCACCAGGCCCTCAGTGCCGGGCTGGGACGGCCCCCGCGCATCGCCGTGGCGGGCCTGAATCCGCATGCCGGCGAAGGCGGACTGTTTGGCACGGAGGAGCAATTGATCATTGCGCCGGCCATCGCCGCCGCCTTGCGCGAAGGCCTGGATGTGCGGGGCCCCTTTGCCCCGGACACCGTGTTCATGCGGGCGCGCAACACTGCATCGAAGCCCGGCGAGTTTGACGTGGTGGTGGCGATGCACCACGACCAGGGCCTGATTCCGGTGAAATACCTGGGAGTGGAGCAGGGTGTCAACGTCACGCTCGGGTTGCCGCTGGTGCGCACCAGTCCGGACCATGGCACGGCTTTCGACATCGCCGGCACCGGCCGCGCAGACGCGTCCAGCCTGCTGGCCGCGATCCGGATGGCGCGCCAGCAGGCTGCGTAGCCAATGTTGAGGGGAATTTTGCTTGTCGCCGAATCAGCTCTGCGCTGATTCACACCCACTGATGACGGTAATCAAGCTTGGTGCTTCAGGCTGTCGCGGATTTCACGCAACAGCACAATGTCTTCCGCCGGTGCTGGAGCGGCAAGCGGGCGGGGTTTCCTGATGCGGTTCATCTGCTTGATCATCATGAAGATAATGAAGGCCAGGATGATGAAGTTCAGCGCCACCGTGATGAAGTTACCGTAGGCGAAGACGGCGCCAGCCTTCTTGGCCTCGACCAGCGGTAGTCCGGCGGCCTGCCCGGCCAGGGCAACATAGTAATTTGAGAAGTCAAGCCCGCCAAAAATCTTGCTGACCAGGGGCATGATCAGGTCGCCGACGATGGAATCGACGATTTTGCCGAAAGCCCCGCCAATGATTACGCCGACGGCCAGGTCCATCACATTGCCCTTGACGGCAAATTCCCTGAATTCCTGAATCACTCCCATGGTTTTACTCCGGTTTCTTGTGGTTGTTATGCCTGCACCGCAAGGCGGCCTACGGCAAATAATTATGCTGTGTTGGCATGAATTGACAAGTTGCTTTAGAGGCTGTCTTGCAACAAATCATGCTGGCACTTCAATCGCAAAGGGGTGGGCCAGGATGACCTCAAACCATTGCGAAGCCTTCAAATATCACTTCCTGCTCCGCTACAATCGCGGGTTGACCCCCCACTATTCCTTTTTCAAGCCAGTTCTTGAAGGACTTTCATGACCCAAGCAAGCGTAATGGGCGCGCCGCACGGCGCGCCTGTCGATAAAGATAAAAGAAACTGGATCGTCGCCACCTGTGCCGTAGGCGGAGCGGGCGTTGCCGCAGTGGCTGTGCCGTTCGTGAGCACTTTCCAGCCGTCTGAACGAGCCAAGGCTACAGGTGCTGCGGTCGAGGTCGATATTTCCGCCTTGAAGCCAGGCGAGAAGATGACTGTGGAGTGGCGTGGTAAACCGGTCTGGATCGTCAAACGCACGCCCGAGCAACTGGCCGCCCTGGCCCAGGTTGACGGCATGCTGGCAGATCCAAAGTCCGAGCGCAAGCTGCCCGAATGGACGCCTGAATACGCGCGCAATGAAACCCGTTCCATCAAGGCCGACACCCTGGTCGTGGTGGGCATTTGCCCGCACCTCGGCTGCTCGCCTTCCGACAAGTTCCAGACCGGCGCGCAGCCATCGCTACCCGATGACTGGCACGGCGGCTTCCTGTGCCCTTGTCATGGGTCGACGTTTGACCTGGCTGGCCGCGTGTACAAGAACAAGCCTTCGCCCGACAACCTTGAAGTGCCCCCCCATATGTACCTGTCGGATGCAAAGCTGCTAATTGGTGAAGACAAGAAGGCCTGAAGGCCCGCTACCTCTTTTCAAAAGACCCTGCCGCCTGCGCTTGAAACCCTGCCGTTCCGCACCGTATCAATCCAAGGCTAAAGAAACTCACCGAACCAGGATCAGTCATGGCTGTATTCAAAGAAATTTCCCCTGATGCCCCGTTCGCCGATAAGGCGATGA
Source organism: Polaromonas sp. DSP2-3-2b2 (assembly GCF_049895905.1). Classification (NCBI taxonomy): domain Bacteria; kingdom Pseudomonadati; phylum Pseudomonadota; class Betaproteobacteria; order Burkholderiales; family Comamonadaceae; genus Polaromonas; species Polaromonas sp. DSP2-3-2b2. Next base: position 96,340 of record NZ_JAFCTH010000005.1, read on the forward strand.
CTTGGGTCGACAACCGTTTTCCCGCCAGCAAGCTCTTCAAAGAGCACATGAGCGAGTACTACGCGCCCAAAAACTTCAACTTCTGGTATGTTTTTGGCGCGCTGGCCCTGCTGGTGCTGGTCATCCAGATCGTCACTGGCATCTTCCTGACGATGAATTACAAGCCCGAGGCGTCGCTCGCCTTCGCTTCGGTCGAATACATCATGCGCGACGTGCCCTGGGGCTGGCTGATCCGCTACATGCACTCCACTGGCGCTTCGGCCTTTTTCGTCGTGGTTTATCTTCATATGTTCCGTGGACTGATCTATGGCAGCTATCGCAAGCCGCGCGAACTGATCTGGGTGTTCGGCTGTGCGATTTTCCTGGCGCTGATGGCCGAAGCCTTCATGGGCTATCTGCTGCCCTGGGGGCAGATGAGCTACTGGGGCGCCCAGGTCATCGTGAACCTGTTTGCCGCCATCCCGTTCATCGGCCCTGACCTGGCGCTGCTGATCCGTGGCGACTATGTGGTTGGCGATGCAACGCTGAACCGCTTCTTCGCCTTCCACGTGATTGCCGTGCCGCTGGTGCTGCTCGGTTTGGTCGTGGCGCACATCATTGCACTGCACGAAGTCGGCTCGAACAACCCCGATGGTGTTGAGGTCAAGGGTCCTAACGCGCCGCGCGATGCCAATGGCCATCCGCTGGATGCCATCCCCTTCCACCCGTACTACACGGTGCACGATATTTTTGGCGTCAGCATCTTCCTGATGATTTTCAGCGCCATCATTTTCTTCGCGCCCGAGTTTGGCGGTTACTTCCTGGAGTACAACAACTTCATTCCCGCCGACCCGCTGAAGACGCCGCTGCACATCGCCCCGGTCTGGTACTTCACGCCTTACTACTCGATGCTGCGCGCCATCACTGGCGAAATGATGTATGCCCTCATTGCCTGCGTGCTGGCCGGTGCAGTGCTGGGCGTGCTCAAAGCCAAAATCGCCAACTTGTTCAAGCTCATCATCGTCGGCGCAGCCGTGGCGCTGGTCGGTGCAATGCTGTTGATTGATGCCAAATTCTGGGGCGTCGTGGTCATGGGCGGGGCCGTCGTCATCCTGTTTTTCCTGCCGTGGCTGGACAACAGTGAAGTCAAGTCGATCCGCTACCGTCCAAGCTGGAACAAATACCTCTACGGTATCTTTGTGATCAACTTCCTGATCCTGGGCTACCTGGGTGTTCAACCACCCTCAGCCATCGGCGAACGTGTTTCGCAGGTCGGAACCCTGTTTTACTTCGGTTTCTTCCTGCTGATGCCGTGGTGGAGTCGGTTGGGCACCTTCAAGCGCGTTCCCGATCGCGTTACTTTTGCGGCCCACTGAGCAGGAAACCATCACCATGAAAAAAATCTTTTTCGCTTTGATCACAGCGGTCGGTTTGGTAACTGGTGCGCAAGCTGCAACCGGTGGTCTTGCCTGGGACAAGGCGCCCAACAAGACCAACGACATGGCGGCGCTGCAAAACGGCGCCAAGCTTTTCGTCAACTACTGCCTGAACTGCCACTCGGCCGCCTTCATGCGCTTCAATCGCCTGAAAGACATTGGCCTGACCGACCAGCAGATCAAGGACAACTTGTTGTTCACGACTGAAAAGGTCGGCGAAACCATGAAGTCGGCGATTGATCCGAAACAGGCCAAGGACTGGTTTGGCGGAACCCCGCCCGATCTGACCGTGATCGCCCGTTCACGCGCCGGTGCTGGCGGCTCGGGTGCAGACTATCTGTACACGTACATGCGTACTTTCTACCGTGACGAAACCAAGGCTACGGGCTGGAACAATCTTGCTTTCCCTAACGTGGCAATGCCGCATGTGCTTTGGGATCTGCAGGGCGTGCGCAAGCCTGTGTATGAAAATAAAGAAGAACACGGCCACAAGGTTGCCACTTTCAAGGGCTGGGAACAGGTCACTCCGGGTTCGATGACCCCGTTGCAATATGACCAGGCCATGGGCGATCTTGTCGGCTATCTCCAGTGGATGGCAGAGCCTGTGCAAAATACCCGTGTTCGCATCGGCGTATGGGTGCTGCTGTTTCTGCTTGGCCTGACCTTTGTGGCCTGGCGCCTCAACGCGGCGTTCTGGAAAGACGTCAAATAGTTTTTGTGCCGATTAATGTTCCCAGGGCCTGCCCTGGTGCACATTGGCACCTTCGGAGTGGACGGTTCTAAGGTTTGAATCTTAGCCTTCCACTCTTTTGCTTTTAGGAGTTCCGAATCATGATGGTCCTTTATTCAGGTACAACCTGCCCTTTCTCGCATCGCTGCCGTTTCGTATTGTTTGAAAAGGGCATGGATTTTGAAATTCGTGACGTAGACCTGTACAACAAGCCTGAAGACATCAATGTGATGAACCCCTACGGCCAGGTACCGATTCTGGTCGAGCGCGACCTGATCCTGTACGAGTCGAACATCATCAATGAATACATTGACGAGCGTTTCCCGCATCCGCAACTCATGCCCGGCGACCCGGTTGACCGGGCGCGGGTTCGGCTGTTCCTGCTGAACTTTGAAAAAGAGCTGTTTGTTCATGTCAGCGCCCTCGAATCCCGTGCTTCCAAGGGGAACGAAAAAGCACTGGAAAAATCACGCGCCCATATCCGCGACCGTCTGACGCAGCTAGCCCCCATTTTCCTGAAGAACAAGTTCATGCTGGGGGATAACTTCTCGATGCTTGACGTGGCCATTGCACCCTTGCTTTGGCGCCTAGATTATTACGGCATCGACCTGTCAAAAAATGCGGCACCGCTGCTCAAGTATGCCGAGCGTATCTTTTCCCGTCCCGCCTATATTGAAGCATTGACGCCTTCCGAGAAAGTGATGCGCAAGTAACTGCCGCATCGAATTGAACGGAATCAGCAACTTGGCCGAATTCATGAACGCACCGAACGCCACGTCAACCCGTCCTTACCTGATTCGTGCATTGTACGAATGGTGCACCGACAACGGTTTTACCCCTTATGTGGCCGTATCGGTGGACAACACCGTGCAAGTGCCACGTGAATATGTGAAGAATAACGAGATCGTGCTGAACATCGGGTTTGATGCCACCAGTTCTCTGACCCTGGGAAACGAGTTTATTGAATTCAAGGCTCGTTTTGGCGGAAGCGCGCGAGAAATCCTGGTGCCTATCAGCCATGTGGTCGCCATCTATGCCCGGGAAAATGGGCAGGGCATGGCTTTTCCTCTGGAAATTCCTTCCAATGGAGCCGGTGGCACCTCTGAATCACGCGTTGTTGCGCCGGTTCATAACGCTCTTGAAAATGTCCACTCCTCTTCGGAAACGCCGGACAGCAAGATCATGCAACTGGTGGAAAACGTACCGGACATGCAGGTTGGCGGCAAAGGCAAGCAGAAAAAAACTGATGCGCCTGAGCCTCCAAAACCGCCAACACGGCCACGGCCGTCACTCAAGCGCGTGAAGTAGAATACGATTTGTGCCGCTTTAGCTCAGTTGGTAGAGCAACCGCCTTGTAAGCGGTAGGTCGTCAGTTCGATTCCGACAAGCGGCACCATTCAACAGTTTGTGAGTAAAAATCCCGGCAAGCGCATGCTGGTCAACTGTTTATTGCTATAGATACTATAGCTTAACGCAGCAATATCGCATCCAGACCTCGCTGTATCGGGTCACCGTCAAGGTTACCTGGCGATCAATATTTTCAATCGGATCGACTTGACCTTCCAGCCTTGGCGCAGCAGGCTCGACTGGATGAGCGGGACCAGTTGCCGGACTTTTGCCGAAGCTGCATTGCCATTCACCAAAAGACACCAGTTTTCACCATCAATTGGCCCAGCCTTGACGGCTGATCGCAGAGCGACTGGAATCAGCGTTTCAACGGCTTTCAATCGTTGGTTGGATTCCCGGACCAAATCAGCGAGCCGCGCGAGGGACGGCGAGTTGCCAGCGGCCTGGTGCAAACTTACTGCGGATTGCAGGCGTCTGTGCATGGTCAGTTATTGAAGGATTTAAACATGGCGATTTGATTATCGTGGATGCCAAATCTTGGTTTTTCTCTCGAAGGCAATGATCAGCTTCCCAATTGAGGCAAGCCCCGATATTCCAGCAGGAGGCTCGGCGAAAGCCAGCTAAAAAAAGGGTTCAGCCTCGCAAGGACTACTGCCGAATTGACCCATCGTCATTGTTTTCAAGCGACTGTCAATATTCATGCGTTTGAAATTTTTCACCTTGCGGCCCAGATACCTTGTCCGTTTGGCGCACACGAATAGCTGTTTTCCTGGCAGCGCTAAAATCTGCGGTTTGCGCACGGTTGAACTAACTGTTTGTGCCCACACCTAAGTTCCGTACTCAATAAGGGATTTTGGCCGCATTGCCAGCTCAGGGGAGCGGCCAATAGCGGCTTCGCATTTATGGCTTCCAATATCCTGACCAAAATTTTCGGCAGCCGCAACGATCGGCTGCTCAAGACCTACCGCAAAACCGTAGACCAAATCAATGCGCTGGAAACGCAGTACGAAAAGCTTGACGATGAGCAGTTGCGCGGCAAGACGCAGGAGTTCAGGGATCGGGTAGCCGCTGGCGAAGCCCTGGATGCCTTGCTTCCCGAGGCTTTTGCCATCGTGCGTGAAGGCAGCAAACGCATCATGAAGATGCGCCATTTCGACGTTCAGTTGCTCGGCGGCATGTCGCTGCACAACGGCAAGATTTCCGAAATGCGCACCGGTGAAGGCAAGACCCTGACCGCCACGCTGCCGGTGTACCTCAATGCCCTGACTGGCAAGGGCGTGCATGTGGTCACGGTCAATGACTATCTGGCCAGTCGCGATGCGCGCTGGATGGGCAAGCTGTACAACTTTCTGGGCATGAGTGTCGGCATCAACCTGCCCAACATGTCGCGCGAGGAAAAGCAGGCGGCCTACAACTCCGACATTACCTACGGCACCAACAACGAGTTCGGCTTTGACTACCTGCGCGACAACATGGTGTATGAAGTCGGCGACCGCGTCCAGCGCGGACTGAACTTTGCCATCGTCGATGAGGTGGACTCGATCCTGATTGACGAGGCGCGAACGCCGCTCATCATCAGCGGCCAGGCCGAAGACCACACCGAGATGTACCTGGCGATCAACAAGGTCGTTCCCTCGCTGACGCGCCAGGAAGGCGAAGCCGATCCGCGAACGGGCGAGGGTGTGACCAAGCCCGGCGACTACACGATTGATGAAAAGACGCACCAGGTGTTCCTGACCGAACAAGGCCATGAAAGCGCCGAACGGATCCTGTTCGATCTGGGCCTGATTCCGGAAGGCGCCACGCTCTACGACCCGGCCAACATTTCGCTGATGCATCACCTGTATGCAGCATTGCGCGGCAACCTGCTGTACCACCGCGACCAGCACTATGTGGTGCAGGACGGTGAAGTCGTGATCGTGGACGAGTTCACCGGCCGCCTGATGTCAGGCCGCCGCTGGAGCGATGGCCTGCACCAGGCGGTGGAAGCCAAGGAAGGCGTGCAGATCCAGGCCGAGAACCAGACCCTGGCCTCGATCACCTTCCAGAATTATTTCCGCCTGTACGGCAAGCTGTCCGGCATGACCGGCACCGCTGACACCGAAGCCTACGAGTTCCAGGAAATCTACGGTTTAGAGACTACCGTGATTCCGCCCAACCGCATCAGCAAGCGCGAAGACCAGCTGGACCGCGTGTACAAGACCACGCGCGAGAAATACGAAGCGGCGATCAAGGACATTCGCGAATGTTACGAGCGCGGCCAGCCGGTACTGGTCGGAACGACTTCGATCGAAAATTCCGAAATCATCGACGAGTTGCTGATCAAGGAAAACCTGCCGCATCAGGTGCTGAACGCCAAGCAACATGCACGCGAAGCCGACATCGTCGCGCAGGCCGGCCGGCTGAAGATGATCACCATCGCCACCAACATGGCCGGACGCGGCACCGACATCGTGCTGGGCGGCAACGTGGAAAAACTGATTGAAGCGGTCGAAGCGGACGAGTCGCTCGATGTCTCCGTCAAGGCAGCCAGGATTGTCCAGTCGCAGGCCGAGTGCAAGCAGGAAAACGAGCAGGTCAAGGCGCTGGGCGGCTTGCGCATCATTGCTACCGAACGCCATGAGTCGCGCCGCATCGACAACCAGCTGCGAGGCCGTTCAGGCCGCCAGGGCGATCCGGGTTCGTCGCGCTTTTACCTGAGCCTGGACGACCCCTTGATGCGGATTTTTGCCGGCGACCGGGTCCGGTCCATCATGGAGCGCCTCAAGATGCCCGATGGCGAGGCGATCGAAGCGGGCATCGTCACGCGCAGCATCGAATCGGCGCAGCGCAAGGTCGAGGCGCGCAACTTCGACATCCGCAAGCAGCTGCTCGAATATGACGATGTGTCCAACGACCAGCGCAAGGTGATTTACCAGCAGCGCAACGACATCATGGACGCCAGCGACCTGCAGCCGCAAATCGCTTCGCTGCGTGAAGGTTGTTTCACCGACCTGACGCGGCAGTATGTGCCGGTGGAAAGCGTCGAAGAGCAGTGGGACGTGGCGGGCCTCGAAAAAACGTTGCGCGACGACTGGCATATCGAACTGGCGCTGCGCCAGGAAATCGAAGCCGCCACGGCCATCACCGACGAGCAAGTGCTGGAAAAAGTCAGCGCCGCCGCTGAAGCCGCCTTTGCCGAAAAACTCGAAAAGATTGGTAAGGAAAATTTCACGCAGTTCGAACGCGTGGTGCTGCTGCAAAGCATCGACAGCCATTGGCGTGAGCACCTGAGCGCGCTGGACTATCTGCGCCAGGGCATTCATCTGCGCGGCTATGCCCAGAAGCAGCCCAAGCAGGAATACAAGCGCGAAGCCTTCGAGCTGTTTGGGCAACTGCTCGACAGCGTGAAGAACGAGGTCACCAAGACCTTGATGACGGTCCAGGTCCAGTCGAGCGAGCAACTGGGTCAGGCGGCCGAAGCGCTCGAAAGTCGGGCGGAAAACATCAGCAACGTGACCTACACCGCACCGACTGAAACGGGCGAAACGGAAACAACAGTCGATGAAGCGACGCGGCGGCGGCAGGCCATTCCTGCTACCTCCATGCCGCGTGTCGGTCGCAATGATCCGTGCCCTTGCGGCTCAGGTAAAAAATACAAGCTCTGCCACGGCAAGCTGAGCTGATCGCCTGCACGACTTGAGCATTTCATGGGCGCCCGCGGCGTCCCAACCCTGTCTTACTGGAGTCAATCCATGCCTGTCAACCTGATGGCCACGCCCGCCGCCGACCTTTATCCCGTGCCCGGCGTGCGCTGGGGCATTGCCGAAGCTGGCATCCGCAAGGCCAACCGCAAGGACCTGGCTGTGCTGCTGCTGGACGAGGGCGCGTCGGTCGGCGCGGTCTTTACCCAGAACCGGTTTTGCGCCGCTCCGGTGCAAATCTGCCGCGAGCATCTGGCTGCCAATGCAGGCCAGAACCACGGCATCCGGGCGATGCTGATCAACACCGGCAATGCCAACGCCGGCACCGGCCACGACGGCTTGATCCGCGCGCAGTCCACCTGCATCGAACTGGCCCGCGCGCTGAACCTGTCGCCCGAGCAGATCCTGCCGTTTTCAACCGGCGTCATCATGGAACCCCTGCCGCATGACCGGATCGGGGCGGGCATTCCCGCCGCGCTGGCCGATGCTAGGGCCGACAACTGGGCCAGCGCCGCCGAAGCCATCATGACCACCGACACGGTGCCCAAGGCGTTCTCGACCCGCGTCAAGCTGGGCGGCGCTACAGTCACCATCACCGGCATCAGCAAGGGCGCGGGCATGATCCGCCCCAACATGGCGACCATGCTGGGCTTCCTGGCCACCGATGCGTGCGTGTCGCAGGCCTTGATGGCGCAACTGGCCAAAGAGCTGGCCGATGCGTCGTTCAACCGCATCACGATTGACGGCGATACCTCGACCAACGACTCGTTCGTGGTCATTGCCAGCAACCAGGCCGCGCACGCGCCCATCACGTCGCTCGACAGCGCGGAAGGGCAGATATTGCGCTCGGCCATGATGGGCATCGCGCAGCAACTGGCGCAGGCCATCGTGCGCGACGGCGAAGGCGCGACCAAGTTCATCACCATCCGGGTCGAAGGCGGCAAAACCGGCGAGGAATGCCGCCAGGTCGGCTATGCCATCGCCCATTCGCCGCTGGTCAAGACGGCATTTTTCGCCAGTGACCCGAATCTGGGCCGTATTCTGGCAGCGGTTGGTTATGCCGGCATTGCCGACCTGGACCAGACAAAGATCGACCTGTTCCTGGACGACGTGCTGGTGGCCAAGAACGGCGGCCGGCACCCCGACTATGCCGAGGCCGACGGCCAGCGCGTGATGAAGCAAAGCGAGATCATGGTGCGCGTCGTGCTCGGCCGGGGCGAAGCGGTTGACACCGTCTGGACCTGCGACCTGTCCTATGACTACGTCAAGATCAACGCGGACTACCGCAGCTGAACCACCAGGTGATTGCGCATGAACGAACAGTTTGAACGCCTGATGGCGCGGGCCGAGTCGCTGATGGCGCGCATCGAGTCCGTCCTGCCGCAGCCCTTGTCCGCGCCCGACTGGAGCGTTTCCGTGGCCTACCGCTACCGCAAGCGCGGTTCCGGCCATGCGTCGCTGGAGCCGGTCCGGCACCTGGGCACTTTGCAGTTTGCCGACCTGAAGGAAATCGACGGCCAGAAGGAAAAAATCCGGCGCAACACCGAGCAGTTCGTTAGCAGCCAGCCCGCCAACAACGTGTTGCTGACCGGCTCGCGCGGCACCGGAAAATCGTCGTTGATCAAGGCCTGCCTGAACGAATATTCGGCCCGTGGCCTGCGCCTGATCGAGGTGGACAAGGTCGACCTGACCGACTTGCCCGACATCGTCGATGTGGTGTCCGGCGTGCCCGAGAAGTTCATTGTCTTTTGCGATGATCTCAGCTTTGAAGAAGGCGAGCCCGGCTACAAGGCGCTGAAGTCCATTCTGGACGGCTCGATTGCCGCCGCCACGCCGAACGTGCTGATCTACGCCACCAGCAATCGCCGCCACCTGCTGCCCGAGTACATGATGGAAAACCTGACCTACACGCACACCGAGGATGGTGAAGTCCATCCGGGCGAGGTCGTGGAAGAAAAGATTTCCCTGTCCGAGCGTTTTGGCCTGTGGGTCAGTTTCTACCCGTTCAGCCAGGACGAATACCTGACCATCGTGGCCCAGTGGCTGTCGTCGTTTGGCGTGGGTGCCGAGGCCATCGCAGCGGCACGCCCGGCCTCGCTGGTCTGGGCGCTGGAGCGCGGCTCGCGCAGCGGCCGCGTGGCCTACCAGTTCGCGCGCGACTATGCCGGCCAGCATGCGGCCCCGGTTCATTGACTACATCAGTGCTGATGGCGGATGCGGCCGCGCCTCGCGAAGGCGGCGTCAACCGCAAGGTGGTCGAGGTGGCAGTGGGCGTATTGATCCAGCCCGATGGCCAGTTTTTGCTCACCTCGCGCCCGCCCGGCAAGGTCTATGCCGGCTATTGGGAATTTCCCGGGGGCAAACTGGAATCTGGCGAGAGCGTTGAAGAAGCGCTGCGACGCGAGCTTCAGGAAGAAATCGGCATCACCATCGGCGCCGTCCATCCCTGGAAGGTCGAAATGGTCGATTACCCGCATGCGCTGGTCCGCCTGAACTTCTGCAAAGTCTTCGACTGGCAGGGCGAGTTGCAGATGCACGAAGGCCAGATGTTTTCATGGCAGTCCCTGCCGGTGCAGGTCGCGCCTGTGCTCCCGGGAACGGTTCCGGTTCTGGCGTGGTTTGCGCAGGAGCGTGATACTCAGACAGCCGCGTTTTAATCCGCCAACGAATTTTCAGCATCAAATAGGCCTATGGCGCACGGTTGGTCTACATAAGTAGCTATAAATTCAGTAGCAAAAAACAGTCCGACTGCCTTGAGGCCCATGATGGACGTTCCATGACCCTTTACCAAAGCCTTTTTGTGATTGGCCTGCTGATCGCGGCCAGCGCGTTTTTTTCCGTGTCGGAAATTTCTTTGGCGGCTTCGCGCCGCCTGCGCCTGCGCCAGATGGCCGATGATGGCAACCTGCAGGCCGAGCGTGTGCTGCGCATCCAGGAGCAGCCGGGCGACTATTTCACCGTGGTGCAGATCGGCCAGAATGCCGTGGCTATTTTGGGCGGCATTGTGGGCGAGGGCGCGCTGAGCCCGCATTTCAGCGCCTTTTTTGAACTATGGCTGGCAATTCCCACAGCACAGACCCTGGGCTTTCTCAGCTCCTTCCTCATCGTCACGTCGCTGTTCATTGTGTTCGCCGACCTGTTTCCCAAGCGCCTGGGCATGGCCACGCCCGAGCTGCTGGCGATTCGCGTGTCGCAGCCTATGACGGTCTGCATGATGCTGATGCGACCCCTGGTGTGGTTTTACAGCCGCCTGGCCGATGCCCTGTTTCGCCTGTTCGGCCTGTCCTCGCTGCGCGACGACCGCATCACTTCGGACGATATCCTGGCCATGATGGAAGCCGGCGCGGTGGCCGGTGTGCTGGCCGCGCGCGAGCAGCAGGTGATCACGAATGTGTTTGAACTCGACACCCGCACGGTGGGCAGCGCCATGTCGCCGCGCGACCGGATCGCCTTCTTTTTGCGCGATGACCTGGACTCGGTGATCCGGCTGCGCATCGCGGCCGAACCGTTTTCGACCTATCCGGTGTGCGAGGGCGACATTGACCATGTGGTCGGCTATGTCGATGCCAAGGACCTGTTCCAGCGCGTGCTCAACAGCCAGCCGATTTCCCTGGCCGACGACAGCCTGGTGCGCAAGGTGCTGATCGTTCCCGACCGGCTGACGCTGTCCGAAGTGCTGGAGCAGTTCCGGCAGGTCCATGAGGACTTTGCGGTCATCGTCAACGAATACAGCATGGTGGTCGGCGTGGTCACGCTCAACGACGTGATGAGCACGGTGATGGGCGACCTGGTGTCGCCTTTTGATGAAGAACTGATCGTGCGGCGCGACGAGAATTCCTGGCTGATCGACGGCGTCACGCCTATCGAGGACGTGCTGCGCACACTGGGGCTCGACCATCTGCCGCATGCCGAGGATTACGAAACCCTGGCCGGCTTCCTGATGGTGATGCTGCGCCGCGTGCCCCGGCGCACCGACAGCGTGAGCTGGGGCGGTTTCAAGTTCGAGGTGCTCGACGTTGACAGCTACCGTATCGACCAAGTCATGGTGTCGCGGCTGGCCGAGGGCGCTGCGGGCACGGCTCTGGCTGCTGCGGATGCCGGTCCGGCTTCGTCCTGACGCGCTGGCAGCTTGTGGGCTTCAGCCGACGGCGCGGTCCCCTGGCAGCCAGCTGCGCTGCGCGGCAAACACCGCTTCGGGGTAGGGCGCCCGGCCCCGGCTGCCGTTGTAGCGGCCCAGGCCCAGAAAAGGGTTGCCGCGCTCGCGGTCCAGGTAATGGCGAAGAATCACGCAGCCGAAGCGCAGGTTGGTCTGCATGTGAAACAGCTTGCCCGGGTCGCCATCGCCAATCACGCGTGTCCAGAAGGGCATGACCTGCATGAAGCCGCGCGCGCCGACGCTGCTGACGGCAAACTTGCGGAAGTTGCTTTCGACCTGGATCAGGCCCATGACCAGGGTCACGTCTAGCCCGGCGCGCTTGCTTTCGTACCAGACCGTTTGCAAAAACTCCTGGCGAATCTGCAATTCGGGAATTTTGCGTTTCAGGCGCTCGCTCATGGAGCCCAGCCAGCGCAGATACGCCAGCTTGCTGTCGGTGCTTGCGAATTCGGGAACGGGCGGTGCCTGGTTGGCAATGGCCGAGCCCAGTGCCGTGCGCACCGAGTCCATCAGCGGTTCCTCCAGCTGCCCTCCGGCACTGGATTGCTGCGAAAATAATAGCGAAAACCCCCCACCGGATATGCGGAAAAGCCATTTTCTTCTTGAAAAAGTCACTGGGGTTTCTGTGGTGGGCACGGACATGCGCAGATCAAGACGGTATGCCAGCCTTCACAAAGCCAGTTTGTCCTTGAGGAAGTCGAACACGTTCGTCGCATTAATCTTGCTGGCAACCGTGTCGCGGCGGTGCTGGTACTCGATGTGGCCTTCCTTCAGGCCCCGGTCGCCAATGGTGATGCGGTGCGGCACGCCGATCAGTTCCCAGTCGGCAAACATGGCGCCTGGCCGCTCGTTGCGGTCGTCCAGCATCACATCGACACCGGCTGCCAACAACTCCGCATGGAGCTTATCGGCAACCGACTTGACATCGGGAAAGCGGTCCGGGCTGATCGGGCAGATCACCAGCGTGAACGGAGCAATCGCGTCCGGCCAGATGATGCCGCGCTCGTCATGGTTCTGCTCGATGGCTGCGGCCGGCAAGCGGGTGATGCCGATGCCGTAGCAGCCCATTTCCAGGAACTGCGGCTTGCCGTTCTCGCCCAGGAAGGTGGCGTTCATGGCCCGGCTGTATTTGGTGCCGAGGTAGAACACATGGCCGACCTCGATGCCGCGCTCGATGGCCAGCATGCCCTGGCCGTCGGGCGACAGGTCGCCTGCCACCACGTTGCGGATGTCCGCAATCAGGTCGGGCTGGGGCAAATCCCGGCCCCAGTTGACGCCAGTGATGTGAAAGTCAGCTTCATTGGCGCCGCAGACCCAGTCGGCCAGCACGGCGACCTCGCGGTCCACCACCAGCTTGACCGGTTTTTTCAGGCCCAGCGGGCCGAGGTAGCCCGGCTCGCAGCCAAAGTGCTCGTCGATCTCGGCCAGGGTGGCGAAGCGAAAGCCCTCCAGTCCGGCCACCTTGCCAACCTTGATCTCGTTCATGTTGTGGTCGCCGCGCAGCAGCAGCAGCCAGACCTGTGTCTTGACGACTTCGCCGGCGTCAATGGTCTGGTCTGTGGCAAGCACCAGCGATTTGACGGTTGTTTCCAGCGGGATGCCGAGCAGTTCGGCGACATCGGCACAGGTCGCCTTGCCGGGCGTTGGCGTTTTGACCATGTCTCGCGAGGCAGCCGGGCACGGGCCGGCGGGGGCCAGTGCTTCGGCCTTTTCCATGTTGGCTGCGTAGTCGCTGGTCGGGCAATAGACGATGGCGTCCTCGCCGGTGGCGGCAATCACCTGGAATTCCTCGCTCAGGTCGCCGCCGATGGCGCCGCTGTCGGCCGCCACAGCGCGGTAGGTCAGGCCGAAGCGGTCAAAAATCTTGCGGTAGGCCTGCGCCATGTTCTGGTAGCTGACCTTGGCGGCGGTGGCATCGCGGTCAAAGCTGTAGGCGTCCTTCATGATGAATTCGCGGCCGCGCATCAGGCCGAAACGCGGACGGCGCTCGTCGCGGAACTTGGTCTGGATCTGGTAGAGGTTCTTCGGCAATTGCTTGTAGCTGCGGATGTCCTGGCGCATCACATCGGTGACGACTTCCTCGCTGGTTGGCTGCACCACGAAATCGCGGCCGTGGCGATCCTTGATGCGCAGCAGTTCAGGCCCCATGCTTTCGAAGCGGCCGGTTTCCTGCCAGAGTTCGGCGGGCTGGATCACCGGCATGCTCATTTCAATCGCGCCGGCGCGGTTCATTTCCTCCCGGACAATCGCTTCCACCTTGCGGATCACGCGCAGGCCCATGGGCATGTAGTTGTAGATGCCGGCGCCCAGTTTTTTGATCAGCCCGGCGCGCATCATCAGTTGGTGGCTGACGATTTCGGCGTCGGCGGGAGCTTCCTTGAGGGTGGAAATGAAGAACTGGGAGGCTTTCATGGGCTATTTTTCTGGGTTTGGAGACTGTCGTCCGGCCGGGCGCTTGGCGGGTGCGCCTTCGCTGTGCATAATGGACTCAGTTTAAAAATTTGAGGTTTGATTATGCTTGACAGGGACGGATTTCGGCCCAACGTCGGCATCATCTTGCTCAACCAGAGAAGTCAGGTATTTTGGGGCAAACGCATCCGTACCCACTCATGGCAATTCCCGCAGGGTGGCATTGATCGGGGCGAAAACCCCGAGCAAGCCATGTTCCGCGAGTTGCATGAAGAGGTCGGACTGCACCCGCAGCACGTTCAGGTGCTGGCCCGTACCCGAGACTGGTTGCGCTATGAGGTGCCTGACCGATTCATCCGGCGCGATGCGCGCGGACATTACAAAGGCCAGAAGCAAATCTGGTTCCTGCTTCAACTCGTCGGCCATGACTGGGATTTAAACCTGCGCGCCACCAACCATCCCGAGTTTGATGCCTGGCGCTGGAATGACTATTGGGTGCCGCTCGATGTCGTGGTCGAGTTCAAGCGCGGTGTGTACGAAATGGCGCTGACCGAGTTGTCCCGGTTCGTGCCGCGTTGCGAATTCCGCTTTGATGCGCGTCCGGAGCAGCGCAACCGCTTTTTGCGCGGCGGCCTGCACCAGCGGGACCTGATGGCTGGCCAGCCTGCGGAGTCGGCAACTTTTCTCGCAGGGGGCGGGATTCCTTCTTTCGCCAGCCGGCCGGGAGTTCCTTTTGAATTGCCCCCGGGCGCCACTTTCGAGCCTGATCCGCAGACCAGTTTCGGCCTGAATGCACCCACGAAAAAAGCATGAAATTCAAGTCAGCTTCGATATTTGCCAGTGTGCTCCTACTGGGTTTGAGCACTTCGGTCTGGTCACAGTTCGCCGCCGACGAACCCGACTGGAAAGAATCCGCGATACCGCCGCCGCCCGCTTTTGATGCCAGTAAACTGGTCGGCCTGGAGGTATCCCCCAATTCGTTGCTGGCTTACGGCGTCGACCCTGCGTCCATCAGCATCACCCAAAGCGACGGCGTAGTGCGTTATGTGATGGTGGCAACCAGTGCCAGCGGGGCGCGCAACGTGATGTACGAAGGCATACGCTGCTCGACTGGCGAATTCAAGACGTATGCCCGCTACTCTGCCGACGGGAAGTGGAGCATGGTCAGCGATCCGCAATGGCGCTCGATGTTTGGCAATATGCCGTCAAAACATCCCTTGCGTTTGGCGAAGGCCGGCGCGTGCGACAACGCCGCGCCGGCAAGCTCGGTCAAGGAGATAGTGAGCCGGCTGAAAAACCCGAACTCCAGGGTAACGCCATAAGCCAGGGGGCAGCCAGCCCGTGCTGGCAGTGCGTGCGCCCCGCTTAACGGCTGAGGATCAGGTTGGTGCGGTGAACCATTTCGGATTCGCCTGTGTAACCCAGCAACCGTTCGAATTCCGACGAAACCTTGCGGCAAATCAGCCGGGCTTCCGAACTGGAGTAGTTGGCAAGGCCGCGCGCGATTTCAGTTCCATCGGCATCCTTGATGGCAATCACGTCGCCGCGTGAAAAATCACCCTGAACGCCGGTCATGCCAATAGGCAGCAGGCTCTTGCCGCCGATCTGCACCATGCGGGCAGCGCCCGGGTCCACCGTGACCGAACCGCGCAATTGCAGGTGATCGGCCATCCATTGCTTGCGCGCCTGCATTTTCTGGGTCTGGGCGACCAGCAGCGTGCCAATCGCCTCTCCCCGGGTCAGCCGGATCAAGGCTTGCGGTTCGCGGCCCCAGGCAATCACCGTCGAGGCGCCTGAGCCCGCCGCGCGCTTGGCCGCCAGAATCTTGGTGATCATGCCGCCGCTGCCAATGCTGGAGCCGGCGCCGCCCGCCATGGCTTCGAGCGCCACATCGCCGGCCTTGGCTTCATGCACGAACTGCGCCGCAGGGTCTTTGCGCGGATCGGCGGTGTACAGGCCCTTCTGGTCGGTCAGGATGATGAGCGCATCGGCTTCGACCAGGTTGGCCACCAGCGCGCCCAGGGTGTCGTTATCGCCAAACTTGATCTCGTCATTGACGACGGTGTCGTTCTCGTTGATCACCGGCACCACGCCGAGCTGCAGCAAGGTCAGCAGGGTGGAGCGCGCGTTGAGGTAGCGCTCGCGGTCAGCCAGGTCGGCATGGGTCAGCAGCACCTGCGCGCTGCCGATGCCGTTTTCGCGCAGCTTGGTTTCGTACATCTGCACCAAGCCCATCTGGCCGACGGCGGCGGCGGCCTGCAGTTCGTGGATGGCTTTGGGGCGTGTGCGCCAGCCCAAGCGCTTCATGCCCTCGGCAATCGCGCCGCTGCTGACCATGATGACTTCGCGGCCGTCCTTGACCAAGGCGGCCAGCTGCTCGGACCACTGGCCGATGGCCTCGGCGTCCAGGCCCCGGCCTTCGTTGGTCACCAGGCTGGAGCCGACCTTGACGACAATGCGCCGGGCGTTGCGCAGAACTGGAGAGCCTGATAGAACGTACATTTTTAAGTGTTTTAGGGCTCTGGCGCAAGGTGGACGGGCACAGCTAGCTATTATTTATAGAGCAACCAGAATGCTTTGACTGCCGGAAAACAGGCAGCAATCAGTCGGAAGACGCCGGGCTTTTCGGCTCGGGCGGCAACTCGATGAAGCGTGGATCGATTTCCTCCTCGGGCTGCTCGCTTTTCTGGACTTTCTTGACGTGCTGGTAAATCGTCTTGACGAGCTGCTCGCAGCCTTCGCGGGTCAGCGCCGAGATTTCAAACACCGGGCCTTTGAACTTGAAGCGCTTGACGAAATCCTTGACGAGGGCTTCACGCTTGTCCGCATCGACCATGTCGAGCTTGTTGAGCACCAGCCAGCGCGGTTTTTTGTACAACGCTTCATCGTATTTCTTGAGTTCGCCCACAATGGCCTTGGCCTGGGCCACCGGATCGACGTTTTCGTCGAAGGGTGCCATGTCCACAATGTGCAGCAGCAGGCGGGTGCGCTGCAAATGCCGCAAAAACAGGTGTCCCAAGCCCGCACCTTCCGACGCGCCTTCAATCAGACCCGGCAAGTCAGCGACGACAAAGCTTTGTTCAGGTCCGACCCGGACCACGCCCAGGTTCGGGTGCAGCGTGGTGAACGGGTAATCGGCAATGCGAGGCCGTGCATTGGATACCGCCGAGATGAACGTCGATTTTCCGGCATTGGGCATGCCCAGCAGGCCCACGTCGGCCAGCACCTTGAGTTCAAGCTTCAGGCTTTTGCGGTCGCCGGGCCAGCCAGGCGTCTTGCTGCGCGGCGCGCGATTCGTCGAGCTTTTGAAGCGTAGGTTGCCAAAACCGCCATCGCCGCCCTTGGCGATCAGGATCTGTTCGCCGGGCACCAGCAATTCGAAAAGAACCTCGCCGGTTTCGGCGTCGGTCAGGATGGTGCCGACCGGCATCTTCAAAATGATGTCGTCGCCCTTGGCGCCGAACATGTCCGAACCCATGCCATGGCCGCCATTGCGCGCTTCATGCCGGCGTGAAAACCGGAAGTCGACCAGCGTGTTCAGGTTGATGTCCGCCACCGCGTACACATGGCCACCACGCCCGCCATCGCCCCCGTTCGGACCGCCGAACTCTTTGTATTTTTCGTGGCTGAACGAGACGCAGCCACTCCCGCCATCGCCGGCGGCAATGTCAATATAAGCTTCGTCAACAAATTTCATGATGGAGTCGTGTGCAGGTAGGAAAGAGGGATATGAGGGCGGTTGACAAACAAAAAAGCCCCGACTGGTCGGGGCTTCGATGCTACCCAAGTGATCGGCTTACGCCGAGGTCACATTGACGGTGCGCTTGTTCATCGAACCCTTGACGCAAAAGGAGACTTGACCGTCCACCAGTGCATACAGGGTGTGGTCCTTGCCGATGCCGACATTGACGCCTGGGTGGAACTGCGTGCCACGCTGGCGCACGATGATGCTGCCTGCGTTGATCACTTCGCCGCCAAATTTCTTGACGCCGAGCATCTTGGGCTGTGAATCACGCCCGTTTCGCGTAGAGCCGCCGCCTTTTTTCTGTGCCATTTTTCGTTACTCCTGGTACTGAACTGATTAGCCGACGATGGCGCCGATTTGCAGTTCAGTGAAGTTCTGCCGGTGACCCTGGCGTTTCTGATAGTGCTTGCGACGGCGCATTTTAAAAATGCGAACCTTGTCGTGCCTGCCGTGAGACAGCACCGTAACAGTAACAGTTGCGCCGGAAACCAAGGGCGTACCGACCTTGATTGAACTGCCTTCGCCGACAGCCAATACCTGGTCAATAACGATCTCTTGGCCTACGTCCGCAGCAATCTGTTCTACTTTAATTTTTTCTCCAGCAGCAACTTTGTATTGTTTGCCACCGGTTTTTATGACCGCGTACATGTAAACCCTCGTAAATTGAGTTCTGCGGACGGATTTCCACAGAGCCCAAGATTCTAGCATCGCGCTTAAAAAATGTACAGCCGCGCGTGCTTTGCTTCGGTTTGGCGCCTCATAAGGCACGCTTGGCTTTCTATAATCTGCCCAAACTCAACGTCGGGATTTCCCTTTGTCTGCCAATTCTTCCAGTACCGCTGCTGCCCTTGCCTTGATCGCCGACGACATGCGGGCCATGGATGCCATCATTGTCCGCCGCCTTGAATCCGACGTGCCCTTGGTTAGCCAGGTTTCGCAATACATCATTGCTGCCGGTGGCAAGCGCCTTCGGCCCGCCTTGGTGCTGCTGATGTCGGGCGCCCTGGGCTATTGCGGCCCCCAGCGCCTGAACCTGGCCGCCGTGGTGGAATTCATTCACACCGCCACCTTGCTGCATGACGATGTCGTCGATGAATCCACGCTGCGCCGGGGCCGCTCGACCGCCAACGAGGTGTTTGGCAACCCAGCCAGCGTGCTGGTCGGCGATTTCCTGTATTCGCGGGCCTTCCAGATGATGGTGGAGGTTGGCGAGATGCGCATCATGGAGACGCTGGCAGAAGCCACCAATGTGATTGCCGAAGGCGAGGTGCTGCAACTCATGAACATGCATGACGCCAGCTTGACCGAGGAAGGTTATCTGCGCGTCATCCGCTCCAAGACTGCCAAGCTGTTTGAAGCCAGCGCCCGGCTGGCGGCCTTGCTGGCCGGGTCTTCAGCCGTTGTCGAGCAGCATTGCGCCGAGTACGGACAGGCGCTGGGTACGGCTTTCCAGGTAATCGACGATGTGCTCGACTATGACGGCGACGTGCTGGAAATGGGCAAGAACCTGGGTGATGACTTGCGCGAAGGAAAAGTCACGCTGCCGCTGATCATCGCCATGCAGCGAGGCACTGAAGCCGAGCGCTTGACCATCCGGCAGGCGATTGAAACCGGCGGCACCGGGCAGATGACGGAGATCATTGCCATTGTTCAACAGACCGGCGCCTTGCAGGCTACCCGGGATGCCGCCGCGGCAGAAGCGCTGCGTGCGCTGAATGCCTTGCAGACCCTGCCCCAAAACACTTACAGTCATGCTCTGGAGCAACTTGCCTCGCAACTGCTGGTGCGGCGCTCCTGAGAATCAAGGCCCGTCGGGGTGTAGCTTAGTCTGGTAAAGCGCTACGTTCGGGACGTAGAGACCGGAGGTTCGAATCCTTTCACCCCGACCAGATTTCTTCAATGAAATCAACGGTCTGATGTGATCAATGGTGTCACCAACAGGAATCGAACCTGTATCTAGCGCTTAGGAGGCACTCGTTCTATCCGTTGAACTATGGCGACACGTCTTGGCAAGTTGCAAAGAGACGGAATTGTATTCGCTGAACGGGCAATGATGAAAAATCAGCTCGTACGAATTCAGTCGTAGGGAATGGTAAAAATCAGGTCCACCGCGCTTTGCTGGCCTGCCTGGGCGCGGATCGTGAAGCGCTGCGACAGATCGTAAAAAACAAACAGTGTTCCGAGTGCGCCAGAAATGCTGCGTTCGTACGCTGCGTAAAAATTACGCGAAAAGCGCTTGCCCAGCGTGATGGCGCCACCAGAGGCCGTGCCGTCCGCATTGCTTGACGCGCCCCTGAACGACAACTCGTCCAGACCTAGGGACGCGGCCAGGCCACCAGACATGCCTCCGCTTTTACTGCCCAGCAGCGCCAGCGCAGCCTGCTGCAGCAAGGCCGCTTCGGCTCCGCCTGCGGCCGAGGCCCTGCCGACGACCAGCCACGACAACTTTTCCGCGTCTGGCAATTCTGGCTGCGCATACAGTCGAACGCTGGGCAGCAGGGCAGTTCCTGTGATTTGCACGCCAACACGCTGCGTCAGGTTGGGACGGACCGCCAGGATGTCGAGCGTCGGGTTGTCAATCGCCCCGGTGAAGCGAATCAGGCCCTGTTCGACATCCAGCCGTTGGCCATAAGCACGGTATTGCCCGCCAGCGGTTCTGATGGTGCCCAGCAGGCGCGGACCGATCAGCGGGTCGCCGCTGAGCGCGAGCGTGCCCCGAACACGCGTGTCGATGCCTTTGCCCTGGATCTGGAAGTCGCGTCCCAAGTCGATCTGCACGGCTAGCTTGATTGGCCGTGCCGTCTTGTCGGCTGCCTGCGTACTGGTTTTCTCGGGTGCCTTCTGGCCCGCCGCTGCGCCGCTGGCGGTGCGCACCACCACGTCATCGCCCAGTTGCGGCGTGCCTTCTTCGGGCAGGAGGATGCGTGCCTGGTCGATGAGCAGCTTGCCCGTAAGTTCGGCCTGATCACCCTTGAGAATGGCCCGAACATCACCCGAAACTGTCAGTTGACGGTCGGTGCGGATGCTGGCACGCAGCCGCTGCAACTTGGCGTCAAGCTGAACCTGCGGCTTACCGCCGATCCAGCCTGCTTCCCCCTGGGCGGTCAGGCTGCCGCCGCTGCCTTTTTCGCCTGCACCCTGAAGGGTGAATTCGTCGATGCGCATCCGCGTGCCGTCAAGCCGGGCACGCAAGCGGCCATTGCCGAATTCGATGCCATCGACGACCGAACGCAAGGCCAGGTCATTAGCCTGCAGTTCGCCTGCCAGGCTGGGGGCTGCGCGCGTTCCGTTGATGGCTATATCGGCCCCAAGCGAGCCGCGCAAGCGCCATCCGGGCGGTGCCAGCAGTGACCAGACGCCGATACGCGGAAGTTGCGCCTTAAACTGGCCACTCAGTGGCGCATCATCCGGCCAGAGCCATCCGCCGACCATTCCTTGCCCGTCGGCAGCGCGTGCCAGCCGCGTCCTGAGTTGGCCGCTGGCCGTGCCGGCGCGTTCGCTGTCCCAGACCAGCGCAAGGCTCAGGGCGTCGCCTGCGGTCTCCAGCGAGATGCGGGCCTGCCTGATGCCGGCTGCGACACGCGCCGAATTGCCTTGCGCGCCTTCGGCCTGCACGGTGATGTCGCCGCTGCTGCGCGCCAGGCTGGCCTTGAGTTGCACGGTGTTGCCGAGCACGGCATCCCATTGGCCGTCGAACACCAGGCTGCTGCCCAAGCCAGCGCCCTTCATCTGCGGACCGGCGAGCAATTCAATCCAGGCGATCGGCAGGCCGGTGATTTTTCCAGCGGTCACGAGTTCGCCGGATCGCCAGCGCACCGGTTGCCAAGATAGCGTGGCCTGGGATGGCGCAGCGCTTGAGTCATTGGTGGATGGCGCGGTCAACACAGCTTCGCCAGCG
The DNA here is from genome assembly GCF_049895905.1 of Polaromonas sp. DSP2-3-2b2. Lineage (NCBI taxonomy): Bacteria > Pseudomonadati > Pseudomonadota > Betaproteobacteria > Burkholderiales > Comamonadaceae > Polaromonas > Polaromonas sp. DSP2-3-2b2. The sequence goes on from NZ_JAFCTH010000005.1 coordinate 117,723, forward strand.
CCGCTTTCAAAGGCGCCGCCATTGCGCGTAGGCGTCCACCTGAGCGGCAGCGGACCGCGCGTTGCCAGCCGCCAGGCACCGGCGCCCAGGGCCGGGTCTTCGACGCTCAGGCGTAGTTGCCTGACCACAGCTTGCCAGGGCAGCTCGTTCAGTGCAGCACTGGCGTTGCCCGCCGCCGGCAGGCGTCCGCCATCGCCGGTCAGTTGCAGCGCGTAGCGGCGCTGGTCGATTTCAACGCGCCCCTGGGCCTCCAGTTGCGCCTGGCTCAAGCGGCCTGACAGCGTGGCCCGCAGTTCACGGATTTTCAGCAGGTTTGCGCTGGTTGCAGCGGCCGCAACAGGCGCTGCAGGCATTGCTGGCGTGACTTTTTTTTCGTTTACCGCCTTGGGTGGGGCCGCGATCCAGTCCAGCGACGGCACTTCCAGCGTCGCCTGCACGGCCGGGTTCTGCCAGCCGCCTTGCCACCGGGCCTGAAGCCCGGCGTTGCCGCTGGCCGAAGCGTTCAATGCCGCAGCCGGCATGCCGGGCAGTTTTTGCAGCCAGCGCAGGGCCTGTGCAGCATCGCCAGCCTGCAGTTGCAATTGGCCATCGCCGCTGGCGGGCCGCAAGGCGCCCTTGAAGCGGGCATTCAAGCCAGGCGCCGTCAGGTCCAGCGCGCCCTGACCGCCTTTTTCGGCGGGCTGGACTTCGAATTGGCCCTTCAATTCGGCATCGTCGGTGCGAACCTGCAGCGCCGACAGCGCCAGCGTGCCGCCCGCTTGTTGCGGGTTCCAGGTGCCGGTGGCCGCACCCTCACGCAGGCGCAACTGCTGCAAAAAATTGTTCTGGCCGGAATGGGTTCTGGGGGCTGGCCTGCTGGCGGGCGCGTTCTCGCCGGGCACGGCTTGAACCCTGGCATCAAACCGCAGATTGGCGCCCTGTCCGCTGGCTTCGGCCTTACCGTCGAGTGGCAGGGGGGCCAGCTGGGTGAGCAACTGGGCCGGGTTGATGCGCCTGAGCGTGGCCGCGAGTTTCCAGGGCTGCGCCGATGCTGCCGCTGTCGATTCGCCTGCTGGCAGCTGCGTCCATTCGCCGCTGGCCAGCAGTTCACCGCCAGCCAGTTGCGCCTTGAGGCTGCGCACCATGGCCACGCCATTTCGCCATTCGCTCTCGGTGTCCAGTTGTTCCAGCGGCAGGCGCTTCTGGTCCCAGGGGCCGGGCAGCGCGTTGGCGAGTTTCAGCTGCAGTGACCAAGCCTGCGTGGCGGCAGATGGCGCGACAGGGGCGCTGGCTTCGAGCGGCCTGACGCTGGCACTGCCAGTCAGCAGGGTTTGCGGCATGTCCGGCAACAGCGCGGCGATGTCCAAGTCGCGGAAGGTCGCATCGGCTTGCGGCAGGGGCTGCGCCGCCCAAGGCATGACGCGTGCGGTCGCGCTCGCCTGGGGCTGCAGGGCTGGTTTTGTGGCACCGGCAGCAGGCGCGGCCGTCATTTGCAGTTCGGCCTTGACCAGCAGCTCGCTCAAGGGCCCCTTGGCGGTCACCTGCACCGCCAGCGGCACCCATGCTTCGCTGTTGGGAATGGCCGCATCGAGCGTGCCTGACAGGCTGGCGTCGAGCGTCAGCGGGCCGGCGGCCGTCAGCGCTGCGAGGCCGCTGTAGCGACCTTTGGCGACGGTCACGCGCTTCAGTTCTAGCTGATGCTGCAGACCGGTGTAGAGATAACTGCCCGCCATATCGGAAGCAGTGAATGCGGTCTTGCCTGAAAACTGCAACCGGCCCACCGAGAATTCGTCTAGTGCAACCCGCAACGGAAGACCCAGCGCGTTGGGCGGAGCCGTCGGCATGGGCGTTGGGGGACGCGCGTCGGTGATCTCAACGCTGGCGGCGGCAATGCGGTCGAGTTTGAGCGTTCCCTGCAGCAGGGACCAGGCCTGCCAGGCCAGGCTGACATCGCGGGCATCGACGGTGATGCCGTCTTGCTGCCAGTGCAATTGGTCAACATGCCCGCCAGAGCGCAAGGAGCCCGTGGCGCGTTCAAAGGTGAGCGGCTGCGACTGGCCGGCCCAGCGCAGCGCCTTGGCCAGCGAGCCTTCGGTGCCCGCCCACCACCACAGCGCGCCTGTGGTCCCAACGGCCAATGCCACAAGGCCTGCGGCTGTCCATGCGGCCGTTTTAAGCCATCGCCTCGCTGGCTTGGCTGCAACGGCTGGCTGGTTCTCGGGGGTGTCAGGTGCATCCATCAGAAAACGAACCCCACGCTGATGTGCAGGCGCGCCTGCCTGACCTTCAGGCCATAGGCCAGGTCAATCTGCAGGGGGCCGATCGGGCTCTTCCAACGAACACCGGTTCCGACACCGAAGGACGGTCGAAGGTCTTGCGGCTTGTCAGCCACCGCACCGGCGTCAATGAATACTGTGTGCTCAAACTCGCTGGACCGGCCCCTGAGCGTGATGGGCCGCTGCCACTCGACGCTGCCGACGGCCAGGTACCGGCCCGGGCCAATCACGCCATTAGCGAGCGCGATGCCGATGTCGCGGTAGCCGTAGCCGCGCACCGTGTTGTCGCCGCCGGTTCGAAATAGCTGGGTGGCCGGAATATTCGCCGTGTCCTTGGCCAGTACCGCTCCGGCTTCCGCCCGCATCGCAATCCGGCCGCTTTCCAGGGGCTTGATTCCCAGCCAGCGGCCCACCGTGCGGGTAAATGGCTGACGGTCCTGGCCCAGGGTGGTGCCGGCGCCCAGTTCGACGCCGAGCGCGTAACCCCGGCTGGGAAAAGGCAGGGTGTCAAAGTAGCGGCCGGTCCAGACATAGTTGGCCGTCAGCGCCGAGCCATCGCCGGCAGCGGACGCTGAATTGCCCGCAAGCCCTGCACCCTTCACGCTCGCCCGGTCGTATTGCAGATAGATGTTGCGGTCAATCCGGTCGCCAATTTGCGAACGGCCAAATCGCAGTCGCTGCGCCTGCGTGATCAGCTCTTCGTCATTGATGCGTTCGACACGGCCCAGCACGCCCCAGCGCCAGTTCGCTTCGTCAGGGATGGACGTCCATTCGGTCTGGGCGAAAGGCGATTTTTTTTCCAGCTGGAGCTTGGTCGTGGCGCGCCAGCCAATGCCGGGCACCCGCAGATGCGTGTGCTCCACCGATGCGCGCGGCCCGGTGTCAGTGGTCACGCCGACGCCCAGAATGATTTTTTGCAGCTTGGCTTCGCGCACCTGCACCTGCACAGGAACCGCCAGCGGGTCGTTCTCGGGGTTGATGAAGACATAGGCCGAATCAAAGTAGCCGCTCGACGCCAGCCGCAACTGCGCCTCGACCAGCCGGTTCAGGTCGTACACCTCGCCCTGGTTCAACCGCGCCAGACGCGGCACCAGCAACGGGTCGTAGCGCTCCACGCCGCTGACCTGCATCGGGCCGAGCCGGTACAGCGGACCGGAATCGAGATCCGCCCGCAGACTGGCGGTGTGGTTGGGTGCGTCCACATCGGCCAGGCTTCCGGCCAGTCGGCCTGCCGGGTAGCGCCTGGCCACCAGCTGGCGCAGCGCCTGGGTCTTGGCGCTGTTCCAGCCATCCTGGGTGAATGGCTGTCCTGTCGGAAGGCGCCAGTCGCGTTCGATGTTCCTGCGCTGTGCAACGGCGTCGCTGTCGGGCGAGTCGGCAATGTCGCCAGTAAAGGACAGGGCCACCGGGCCGATGACCGTGGCCTGCCCCGGCTCGACCGTGACCACGATGACAGGCCGCTCGTTGACGCGGCCTTCGCGGGTGATGCGGATGTCGGGGCTGAAGTAGCCGAGCGTGCCGACCAGGTTGCGCACATTGCGCTCGGCCAGCACGATCAGGCGTTCGAGTTCGGCTTCGTCCAGATCGGTCACGGCGCGGTAGCGCTGCAGTTCCAGGTGCTTTTCCAGTATCTCGCGCACGGCCGTCGGCGCCCGGACCGTGATGTCAAACGCCGTGACTTCGGGCTCGGCGCTGGTCGGGCCGACAGAGCCTTGCGGCGTGTCAACAGGGGCGATATTTTCCGGAGGCGGCGCAGGGGGCGGAGCGGTTTGCTGAACGTTCGACGGCGGGGTGGAGCCGGAAGACATGGCCGTGCCACCAAGCCCTGCGGGCCCGGCGGTCTGCGCCCGTGCGGAAGGCCCTGAAACCAGGGCCGCGAGGGCAAGCGAAACAATGACAAGACGAGAGGCGCCTGGCATCGCCCCGGCGGCCTTACGCGCGCAGTGGGTGCTGAAATGGATCACGGGCGCGAGTTTACTTCGACATTATTTCGAGAGCAGCCGGATGGCTTCCTCCAGCCCTTTGAGGGTCAGCGGATACATGCGCTGGCCCATCAGCTGCTGGACCACGCTGATGCTCTGGCGGTATTGCCAGACGCCCTGCGGCTCAGGGTTGATCCAGGCAAACTTCGGGAACGCGCTGGTCAGGCGTTGCAGCCATTCGGCGCCGGCTTCCTCGTTGTTGTATTCCACGCTGCCGCCGGGCTGCAGGATTTCGTAGGGGCTCATGGTCGCGTCGCCGACAAAGATCAGTTTGTAGTCCTTGTTGTACTTGCGGATGATGTCCCAGGTGGGGAATTTCTCGGCAAAGCGGCGGCGGTTGTTCTTCCACATGAAGTCATAGACGCAGTTGTGGAAGTAATAGAACTCCAGGTGCTTGAACTCGGCCTTGACGGCGGAAAACATTTCCTCGACGCGGTGGATGTGGTCGTCCATGGTGCCGCCGACGTCCATCAGCAGCAGCACTTTGACGTTGTTGTGGCGCTCGGGCACCATCTTGATGTCCAACCAGCCGGCATTGGCGGCGGTCGAGCGGATGGTGTCGTCCAGGTCGAGTTCTTCCTGGTTGCCCTGGCGGGCGAACTTGCGCAGGCGGCGCAGCGCGACCTTGATGTTGCGCGTGCCGAGCTCCTGCGTGTCGTCGTAATCTTTGTAGGCGCGCTGGTCCCAGACTTTCACCGCGCTGCGGTTGCGGCTTTTTTCCTGGCCGATGCGAATGCCCTGCGGATTGAAGCCGTTGGCGCCGAAAGGCGAGGTGCCGCCGGTTCCAATCCACTTGCTGCCGCCCTCGTGGCGCTCTTTTTGTTCTTCAAAACGTTTTTTGAGCGTTTCCATCAGCTCGTCCCAGCCCATTTTCTCGATCTTCGCCTTGTCCTCAGGGCTCAGTTCAAGTTCCAGGTTCTTGCGCAGCCACTCAAGGGGAATGTCCTGGGTGAAGTCGGCCAGCGTCTCCACGCCCTTGAAGTAGCTGGCAAAGGCGCGGTCGAACTTGTCGTAGTGTTTCTCGTCCTTCACCAGCACGGTGCGGCTCAGGTAATAAAAGTCGTCAATCTTGTAGGCGCCTTCGCCGGTTTCGCCATCGGGGCCAAGCTCCTTGCCGCTGTTGGGTCCAACCACGCCAGCCTGCAGTGCTTCGAGCAGCATCAGGAATTCCTTGACCGAAACCGGAAGCCTGGCCGAGCGCAGGGTGTAGAAAAAATCGATCAGCATGATGTATTTGACATTCAGTCGCGTGGTTTGCCAAGTTGATGCAACAGGTGCGCCTTGACGGTGGGCCATTCGCTGGCAATGATGCTGAACACCACGGTGTCGCGCAGTGTGCCGTTGGGCGATAGTTGGTGGTTGCGCAGCACGCCGTCCTGCTTTGCGCCCAGGCGGGCAATGGCCGCACGGCTGTCGAAATTGAACCAGTGGGTGCGAAATTCCACCGCAATGCAGTTCAGCTTTTCAAAGGCGTGCTTGAGCAGCAGCAGCTTGGCTTCGGTGTTGAGGCCGGTTCGCTGCGCGCTCTTGCTATACCAGGTGTGGCCAATTTCCAGCCGGCGGTTCTTCGGATCGATGTGGAAGAAACGGGTGGAGCCGACAATTTTTCCGTCCGATTTGCGGCGTACGATGAAAGGCATGGCGCCGGACTCGTCGCGCATTTTCAGGGCGTCGTTCATGTAAGCGATCACGGCGTCCGGACTGGCAATGGCGGTGTACCAGAGCTTCCAGAGTTCGCCGTCTCTGGCCGCATCGAGCAGTTCGGACTCATGCCTGCTTTCCAGCGGCTCCAGGATCACCCACTGGCGACCGGTCAGGGTGACAGGTTCAATAAATCGCATGCAGTTCGCGTCCTTTCGCTTGACGATTGTTTTGCTGGGCGACTGCCCGCGATGCTTGAACAAGGCTGCTTCGCCATGAAGAAGGCATGGATTCCAGGCCCAGCGAGTTCATTGGCCTTCATTGCGCTTTTGCGCCAGCGTGCAACGCCAGCGCCGCGCCAGCTGAAGGCCCAGGCCGCCGCCCAATCCGACCAGCATGATGGCGCCAATAGTGCTGTTGCCGTAGCCCGGCGCAAAAATGTCCAGGCCCAGCAGGAGCCCGCCCCAGAAACCAAGCAGCGCGCCGCCCATAAAACCGATGGCATCGGACACGCCTTCTATCCACAACGGTCGCTGGTTCATGCCGGTGCTTTCAAGGTTAACGGTTGTTGCGCTGCATGAAAACCAGTTTTTCGAACAGTGTCACGTCCTGTTCGTTCTTGAGCAGTGCGCCGACAAGCGGCGGCACCGCCACCTTCTGATCGCTGCTTTGCAGCGCTTCCAGCGGAATGTCTTCGGCCACCAGCAACTTGAGCCAGTCGAGCAGTTCGCTGGTGGACGGTTTCTTTTTCAGGCCGGGCAGGTTGCGCACGTCGTAAAACGTTTTCATCGCGGCGGCCAGCAGCTCTTTCTTGAGCGTCGGGAAATGCACATCCACGATGCTTTTCATGGTGTCGGCATCAGGGAACTTGATGTAGTGGAAAAAGCAGCGGCGCAAAAAGGCGTCGGGCAATTCCTTTTCATTGTTCGAGGTGATGAACACCAGCGGCCGGTGCTTTGCCTTGATCAGCTCGCGCGTTTCATAAACGTAAAACTCCATGCGGTCGATTTCGCGCAGCAGGTCGTTCGGAAATTCGATGTCGGCCTTGTCGATTTCATCAATCAGCAGAGCCACTGGCTCGTCCGCCGTGAAAGCCTGCCACAGCACGCCCTTGACAATGTAGTTGTGGATGTCCTTGACCTTTTCATCGCCGAGCTGCGAATCGCGCAGGCGCGAGACGGCATCGTATTCATACAGCCCTTGCTGTGCCTTGGTGGTGGACTTGATATGCCATTGGAGCAGCGGAAGACTCAAAGCCTGGGCCACTTCCTCGGCCAGCATGGTCTTGCCGGTGCCCGGCTCGCCCTTGACCAGCAGCGGGCGGGTCAGGGTCGATGCGGCATTCACCGCCAGCATCAGGTCCGGCGTGGCAACGTAGTTTTTGGAACCGTGGAATTTCATGATTTTTGAAGTCGGCGTATTGACGTGGATGGGGTAGTTGATCGGATTGTTGAAAATGGTCCGCATTTGTGCGGGCACAGATACAATCCAGCGTTGTTTAAACCATGATTTTCACCGGATTGTGCGCGCAAAATGAATAAGCTGTTCACCTCGATATTTGCCCTGGCTGTTCCTTTCGTGATGACGGCAAGTCTTGCCCAGGACATCAAGGGCGATGCCAATGCCGGCCAGACCAAGAATGCCATGTGCATTGGCTGCCACGGCATCAAGGGCTACCAATCCTCTTTTCCCGAGGTTTACAAAGTGCCCATGATCTCGGGCCAGAGTGCGAACTATATTGCCGCCTCGCTGCATGCCTACAAGAAAGGCGACCGCAAGCATCCGACCATGCGCAGCATTGCCGCGACCCTGACGGACCAGGACATTGCCGACCTGTCGGCCTATTACAGCGGGCATGGCCTGGTAGCCAGTGCCCAGTTGCCTGACAAGCCCGCCAAAGAGCCCAGCACCGAAGTCCAGGCCCTGCTGAACAAGGCCAACTGCGCATCCTGCCACGGCGCCAATTACAACAAGCCCATCGATCCTTCCTATCCCAAGATTGCCGGCCAGCATGCCGACTATCTGTTCGTGGCGCTGAAGGCCTACAAGACCGACAACGCCGGCAATGCCAGCGCCAAGGTCGGTCGCGCCCATCCGATCATGGGCGGCATGGCCAAGCAGTACACCCATGCCGAACTCAAAGCCATGGCCAACTACCTGGCCTCGGTGCCGGGCGAACTCAAGGTGGTTCCTGAAAGCCGCTTTCGCTGATCCGGAAAAAACAGGCGCGAATGCCAGGAAAAAGCCGCTGGACAAGCGGCTTTTTTGCGGGTGACTGTCAGGCCGCATGCCCGCTCAATATCAGTCTCGCGTTGCTTGGCGCTGCACGCATTCGATATACGCCGCCCCATCGGGCGGGCGGCCTGAGCGCTGGCTTTCCCAGACCATGCGGCCCAGGCACTCCATCGTTTCATGGTGCGCATCGTGCAACGAACGGCGCCGCGCGGTCAGCAATTCAACGGCCTGGCGAATGCCGCGCGGCTGATCGATCGAGCATTGCTCGCTGATGGACAGGTGCATCGACAGGTGCAGGAAAGGATTGGTGTGGCCGCTTTCCCCGCCATAAACCTTTTCCAGCGCGGCTTCCGTATTCATGAAGTCGGCCTGGTATTCGGGATGCTCGTCGATCCACTGGCTCGCTATGGTTTCTATAGCTTCCAGCGGTTGACTGGTGAGCGACTTGGCATAAACAGAGCAAAAAAACCGGCGAACGTCGGCTTGGGAGGGCGTGAACATGGGCCAGAGCCTATCACGCAGGCGGTTTTCGTTGCGACTGTGATGATTTGACGGCGGTTTCGCGTGCAACCTGCCTGCCCAGGCGACGGACACAAAATGTAAAAGCCGTACATTACCCGCAGGGCGGTGCAATTCCGGTCAGTGCCGCCCATCGACCCACCCACCCGGCAAGGAAATTTCGATGAACGCAGCGCGCATTGCAGGCATTATTTTGATCGTGGCCGGCCTGGCTGGATTTTTCACCGGCGGATTCAGTTTCACCCAGGACACGACCGCCGCCAAAATCGGCCCCATGGAGCTGACCGTCACTGAAAAGAAAGCGGTGAACATTCCCCAGTGGCTGAGCCTGGGCGCCATCGCCCTGGGCGCCATCGTGCTCGTGATGGGATCGCGCAAATCCTGAAGCCGATGGCGCCGGGCTAATCGCCTGGGCTTGGATACTGTCAAACCCGCCAGGCCGGCAGTTCCCAGTTGCGCCACAGTGCCACCAAGCGCAGACCGGCGGTCACGGCAACGCAGGCCACCAGCGCCATCCAGTCCGGCGCGTCCAGCAGCCACAGCCCTGCGTAAACCCAGCCGCCGGCAAAGGCGCAGACGGCATAGGGCCGATGGTCACGGAAGGCCGTGGGCACTTCATTGCAGACCATGTCGCGCAGCACGCCGCCGAACACGCCGGTGGTCACGCCCAGCAGCACGGCCACCAGCAGCGGCATGGCGTCAACCAGCGCCAAGTGAACGCCGGTGGCCGTGAACAGCCCCAGCCCCAGCGCATCGGGCCACTGGATGGCCTTTTCGGTGACCTCGAAATGGTGCTGGCGCAAGAACAGCATGGCCAGCACGCACAGCGCCATCACGCCCCAAAGCAGTTCCACATGCTGGACCCAGAAAAACGGCCGCCGGTCCAGCAGCAGGTCGCGCAGCGTACCGCCGCCAAACGCCGTCAGAAAGGCGACCACGCAGACCCCGACCGCATCGAGCCGCTTGCGCGCCGCTTCCAGCAGGCCCGACACGGCAAAGGCGGTGGTACCCGCCAGTTCGACCAACAGGCGCAGTGTTTCTCCCCAGGTTTGAATGTCCACAAGCATGCGGCTATTGTCCCCGTGTCCAATGCCGCCGATGCCCCAAGCCTGCCCGGCGGGTAACATGGCGCAGTTTTTTTGCTTCAACTTCCGCCTTGCCGCACGGTGCGGGCCAGAAAGACCTGCCGCCGTGGACTTCCCGCTGATCACCGATCTCTATTTTTATGTCGTGGCCGTTCCAGCCGTGCTGCTGCTGGGCATCAGCAAGAGCGGCTTTGGCGCCGGCTTTGGCTCGCTGGCCGTGCCGATGATGGCGCTGGCGGTCACGGTGCCCGAAGCCGCGGCGATCCTGATGCCGCTGCTGCTGCTCATGGACCTGCTCGGCATCGCGGCCTTTCGCAAGGATTTTGATTTTCAGTTCCTGAAGTTCCTCGTGCCCTTCGGCCTGCTGGGAACGGTGGCGGGCGCGCTGCTGTTCCGGGTGCTGGATGCGCGCACGGTCGCGGCCATCGTCGGCGGGTTCACGCTGCTGTTTCTGGCGCAGCGCCTGCTGTTCCCGCCCCGGCCCGACAGCCCGCCGCCGCCCAAGTGGCTGGGCGCGCTGCTGACCATCACCTCGGGCTTCACCAGCTTCGTGGCCCACGCCGGCGGACCGCCGATCAGCGCCTATGTGATTCCGCTGCGCCTGAGTCCGCTCAAGTTCACCGCCACCATGGCGTTTTTCTTCTTTGTGATCAACCTGTCCAAATGGATTCCCTACGCCTGGCTGGGCCTGCTCGACCTGCGCAACATGGCGACCTCGCTGGTGCTGCTGCCGCTGGCGCCCATCGGCGTGTGGGCGGGCGTGCGCATGGCCCGGACCATCAGCCCGCTCTGGTTTTACCGCATTTTGTACGGCGGCATGCTGCTGACAGGCGTCAAGCTGCTCTCGGATGGCTTGGTCTGATGCTATAAAATAAATAGCTTCTAACGCCCGCCCTTATTGCGCAAAATGGTGTTTTCATCCATATTTTTGGTGCGAAGCAGCTGGCGCAGCGTCCAGCATGAAACCGTCCGGATCAAGGCTTGCCCAATTCATTTGGCCCGGTTGGTCATGCATCGCGCAGCGGCCAGGTCCCAGCCGCCCCAGCCGCAGCTTTTGAAAAACACCGGGCCGCCGGCATGGCGCGCGGTCTGGCCGGTCCAGGCAGCGGTGTCGCCAACCACATCGGCCAGTGTCGGCAGGGCCGCCACGTCGATGCCCGCTTGCAGCAGGTCGCCGGCTTCATGGTCGGCGTCGCGGGTATCGACCACCAGCGTACCTTCTGCCGCCAGCCGGCGGCAAATCGCGGCATCCCACTCCACCATGGCGGGCGTGAAGGCGCCCACGGCCGCGACAAACGCGTCAAGCGCAGGCATGGCGCGCAAGGCTACCTGCTGCGCCGGCGTGGTGCTGACGACCAGCGGACAGTCGGCCAGCGCGGCGTCGGCGTCATCGACCCGGCGGGCGCGCAGGCCCAGTGCCTGGGCATGCCGCACCAAGGCATCGGCACTGGCCGGGTTGCGGGAAGCGACCCACACTTCCCGCAGGCCCAGCCCGGCGTGAAAGGCTTCCAGATGGGCGCGGCCCTGCACGCCTGCGCCGACGATCAGCAAGGGGCCGTCGGTACGCCTGGCCAGCTTTTGCGCAGCGAGCAGCGACACGGCCGCCGTGCGGCGCGCGGTCACCGTCGGCCCGTCCAGAATCGCCACCCGGCGGCCGGAGGCCACGTCGAACACCACGATGTCGCCCTGGATGCTGGGCAGGCCGCGCCCGGCGTTCTCCGGCGTGAAGGTGATGAGCTTGGTGATGGCGACGCGGCCATCGACCGCCGGCATGACAAACAGGCTGCCGCCGCCCGGCAGCGTCTGCACGATGCGCGCCGGAACGACCACCGCCGGGTCGCGCAGCAAGGCTTCAATCTCCTGCGCCAACGCCGGGTAGGGCAAGGCCAGGGCCGTGTCGGCGGCGCTCAAGACAGTCGGGGCGGGGTGCGTCATCGGCGAATCCTTCAGGTGTTGCGGAGCCGGCAGCGGCTGGCCAGAATTTTCTATATGCTATATAAATAATAGCTGCTTGCGCAGGCTGGTATTGCGGAAAAGCCTGTTTTTATCATAAATCAAGCCCTGGCCGTCAATGAACGCTTCCTTCAAAGCAGCTTGCCCTGGGCAGACGAATCCGCCAGCGGCCGCAGCCGCGCATAGTCCAGCAACTCGGCCAGCCGCGCGCCCTTGGCCTGCCATTCGAGCAGCACGTTTTCCGCCAGCAGCACGTAATGCCACGGCAGGCCGCCGCGCGCGTCAGCGGGCAAGCCATTGATGCGCTCGCACCAGGCCATGGCGGCCCTGAGCTTGCGCTGCACATTGGGGTGGATGGTCTGCTGCTGCGCCTTGGTTTCGACTAAATAAATGGCGCTTTCGGTGCGCACCATGAAGTCGGGCGAGTAAAACGCCGGCAGGCCATCGTCCTTCACGTAGCGCAGGCGGGCAAAGGTGTGGCGGTTTTCGCTGATCTTGCAAAACGCCAGCGTCTGCGTGTCGGCCTGCGCCCAATGGATGAACGCCCGCTCCAGCCCGCCGCTGTGCGCCGGCCAGGCCAGCCGGGTGTAGATGCACTTGGACACCTCCATCGAATGGCTTTCGCGCATCATCAGGCGCGGCACTTCGCTCAAATGCCGCAGCAGCACCTCGGTCCGGCCGGTCACATGCTTTTGCTCCGACTCCAGCAGCGCCACCGCAAACACCTTGGTGATGTGGTCCACCACAGGCTGGAGCAGCAGCAAACGCCAGTTTTCGTTGTCCAAGGGGTTGAAGGCCGCGTCGAACAGCTGCGCCCAGATGTAATCGTCCAGCCAGCCCGCCAGCTCGGCTGTATTGACCTGCAAATAAGGCTTGGCCAGGTGCGTGGCAATCTTGTTGCCCTTGGGCACTGGCTCGCTCAGCGCTTGGCTGATGCGCCGCGTCAGGCGCGCCAAATACTCGTTGTAGCCGCCCACGTTCATCACCGCGCCATCGACCCGGTAGTCGCCGAACAGCGTGGCGCTTTGCAGGTCCTGCGAGATAAAGGTGTCGCCCTTGCCCAGCAGCGCGCTGAGTTGCGCTGCCGTCAGGGCGCTGAAGGCGGGCAGGGCGCTCAGGTCGGGCGCGTGATGGTCACGCACTTCGTCGGCTTCCTGCAGGATGAACGGAATGCCAAAGTCAAACGCCGCGAAACCTTCGCGCAGTTCGGCGGCGATCACGTCGCCGGTGGCGCTGGTGTCCTTCATGTCGCCCGTCGCGCCCGCCAGTCCTTCTTTAATCAGGTCGTCATAAAACGACTGGAAGGCTGGATGCTCGACGATGGACAGCACATCGAGCAAACTGCCCGGCTCCTGCCCGGCGTTGATGCGCTCGCGGTTTTCGCGCTTCAGGTCGGTGTATTCGTCGTCGCGCCACATCAGCCGCAGGCCGCGCCCAATCGTCTGCTCCAGCAGAATTTGCGCCTGCGACGAGCGCAGCGGCACGATCACGCAGATGTTGTTCACGTCAAAGCCTTCGCGCAGCATCAGCACGCTGACAATGACCTTCGGGCTGGCGTGACTGTCCACGCTGAACAGGCGCTGGCGCACGGGCAGCCAGTCTTTTTCACCCAACTCGGCTTTCTTGCCCGAGTCAATCGTCATCACATCGTCTTGCGCCAAGCCTTCATCCTGCAAAAATCGAGCGACCAGCGGCGACACGGTGGTGTCTTCGCAGACCACCAGCATCTTCGGGAAACGCGTCGGATCGATTTTGGCGAAGTCGGTTTCCAGCTTGCGCAGCTTTTGCAGCCCTGCGCGCAGCATCACGCGCTGACCTTCGCTCAGGACAGGCTTGCCGTCCGCGTCGCGCTCGGCCTTGAACTCCAGCGGCAACGCGCCGATTTCCTTGCGCCGGTCCAGCACCAGCGACTTCACCAGCCCGGCGCGCATGGCGGCTTTCAGGTCAAAGTCGGTGACGATGTGCGGAAAGTAGAGCTTGCGCTTGTTTTTGCCGCTGCCCACGTCGTTGTACGGCGTCGCCGAAAAGTCCACCTGCACGAAACGCCGGCCCTTGGTGGCGGCGATGCGGCTCAGGCTTTTTTGCCATTCGACCTCGGTCGTCTCGCCTTCGCGCTTGAACTCGTGAATGTGGTGCGCCTCGTCGTTGAACACCATCAGCTCGGGCAGCCCGGCCAGGAATTCCAGCACATTGCCGCGCGCATAGCGCCGGTCCAGCACGTCCAGGCTGTTGCCGGTGGCGCGACCGGGCATCAGAGGCAATACGGCATTGATGACCTGCTGCGGCTCCAGCGGCGCGCCCAGGGTTTGCACTTCTTCGGCGTCCTCGATCTCGTCGGCGGCGTCGCTTTCATTGAGCAAATGCCAGTTGGTGATGGCGATCATGCCATTGCCGGTGGCTTTCAGGCCAATCTCGGTCTTGCTGCACACATTGCCGCGCACAAAGGCAAATACGGTGTCGCGGCAGGCGTCGGGAATGAACAGGTCGGCAAACCGGGCGATGTCCGAGCTGGCGAAGTCGCGCGAACCGTTGCCGTTTTCAAGCAGCTTGCCGCAAAACGCGTCGAGCAGCCGCTCATAGACGATCAGGCCGGGCGCGACCACCATGAACTGCCGGGTGAAGCGTGCGTCGTCAATCCCTTCAGCCAATGCCGCCGTCTTGTTGAGCAGTTGCCAGACCATCAGCGCCTGCATCACCCAGGTCTTGCCGGTGCCGGTCGCCATCTTGAAGCAATACTTGGGGTGGCCGTGCTTGGCCTGCGCCACCTCGTTCAGCCGCGTGCCAGTGAGCAGCGAATCGGGCGCGGCGGCGCGGTACAGGTCCAGCAGCGTCCAGTGCGCGCTGTCCCTGCCCAGCACCTCGTGCGCCACGATGGCGTTCAGGATCGCCTGTTTCTGCCCGGCATGAAAGTTCAGCCCGCTTCGGGCCAGCACCATGTCTTCGCCAAACCACCATTTCAGCAGTTCGGCGGTGGTGGGCGTGACGAGTTCCAGAATGTCGGCCGCGCCGGATTCAAGGCCCAGGCAGAGTTGCTGCGTTTTGGCGGTGAGGCCTGCGGAAAGGGCGAGCTGCTTGTCTTTTTCAGGCATGTGATGGTCTCGGGATTTGTCGACTAAACAAATTGTTTATAATTTGAGCCGTGATTGAAAGCTTTGCCAGCGCCGAAACTGAACGTCTGTTTGCCACGGGCAAGTCGCGTCGTTTGCCGCCCGACATCCTGCGGCGTGCCGTGATGCGGCTGACCCAGCTGGATGCGGCGACTGTCGTAGAGGACTTGCGCCAGCCGCCATCCAACCGGCTGGAGGCTTTGTCGGGTGAGCTGGCTGGCCAATGGAGCATCCGCATCAATGACCGTTGGCGCGTGTGCTTCCGGTTCGAGCGCGGCAATGCGCAAGACGTTGAAATCGTGGACTACCACTAAGGAGCGAGCCCCATGAAAGTTAAAACACCCGTGAACGGACTTCCGGCTATTCACCCCGGTGAGTTCCTGCGCGAAACGCTTGAAGATATGGGGCTGACCCAAGTGGCTTTGGCCGACGCCATTGGCGTCTCGCCCATGCGCATTTCGCACCTGCTTCGGGGCGATCGTCCCGTCACGGCCGAACTGGCGTTGCGCTTGGGCCGTGCGCTGGGGCAGACGCCGCAGTACTGGCTGAACCTGCAGACCACCTACGACCTGAAAGTGGCGCAGCTTGAAATGAAAGACAGCCTGCTGGCGGTGCGGGAACTGACTGTGGCCTGAAACAGCTGTCTCGCTGCGGTTCACGCCGCCCCTACCATGCTGACCACTTCCGCCTCAAAGCCAAACACATCCACCACCCGCACGCACACCTTGCGCGGGCCGG
Source organism: Polaromonas sp. DSP2-3-2b2 (assembly GCF_049895905.1). NCBI lineage: Bacteria > Pseudomonadati > Pseudomonadota > Betaproteobacteria > Burkholderiales > Comamonadaceae > Polaromonas > Polaromonas sp. DSP2-3-2b2. The sequence continues at coordinate 133,238 of NZ_JAFCTH010000005.1, forward strand.
GCTTGAACGGCGCCGTCACCACCGCCTGCGTCACCACGCGCAATGCATCTTCATCATTGGCCGTGTTGCCCCGGTAGTCCTGCCAGACCGAGCGGAACACCCGGCCGTCGTAGTCCGGGTCCACCGCCCAGTATTCGATCAGCGCCAGCGGCTCTTTGTTGATCACGGCCTGCAGCTTGGCGCGGTTGGCGTCATCGAGGTTGATGGCTTCGGGCGACAGCAGCACGTAGTTTTTCAGCCGAACGGTCAGCGTTTCCTGGTTTTGCTCCCTCTCCCCCTGGGAGAGGGCAGGGGTGAGGGTTCCCCGGCTTGGCGCGCGTTCGATGGGATGAATCGTCAAATACTGCAGCGACGAAAACCGCACCTGCCCGCGCAGCTTGTCCAGCCCGCCTTTTTTCTTCAGCCGGTCCATCAGGTCGGGCGGAATCACCAGGACTTCGAGGCGCGAATCGTTCAGCGCGGTGATGGTTTCGCCTATCGATGGTTCAAAATTCCAGCCCAGCACCACCACCCGGTCCCAGCCGCCCATCAGGTTGTCGCGCTGCGCCACCGCCTTTTTCAGCGTCGCCATGCCGGTGAGCTTGTTGGGCGAGTCGGCCAGCACCAGCGTCTTGCTGCTGCTCTTGCCGGCGCCAAAGGCCATGCCGGCGATCTGCCCGAGGTTGCGCTGCGGGTTCACGTCGGGCGGCAGCGGCAGCGCGCCATACAGCGACAGCACGATCTGCGACAGGTCGCCGATGCGGAAGTCGCGCCCCAGCATGGCCTTGGCCGCCTCGACCTGGTAGTCGCCGATGGCCTGGTAAAGAAAAGGCTTGGCGTCCTGGTCGATCAGTCGCTTGCGCATGATCATGCAGGCGGGCTTGCCGAGGTCGGTGGTGATCCAGCGGCGACCGAGTTTTTCGACTACGGTGGCGGTGGTGCCGGAGCCGCCGTTGAAGTCGGCGACGATGCTGTTTTTGTTGGTCGAGAGTTTGATGATTCTTTCGAGCAACCGTCCCGGCTTTTGTGTCGCGTAGTCGGTTCGCTCTCCGCTTTGACTCTGTAAAGGTGAAATATCGAGCCAGAGCGATTGCAATGGCACACCGGGCATTTCGTCTAAATATCGCTTGTATCTCCAGTCGGTGCCTGTTTTGCTTTGAATCAAGCGTCCTTCGCTATGAAGTCTTTCAATCCGCTCCTTGGAATAGCGCCAATATTTTGTGGCACCTTTGAACTCGTAGTAGGGGTTGCCCTTTTGTGCTCCGCCGGGGCCGCTGGTGTTATCGAGCTGAAACCTACGTCCTGTGCCGGTTTCAACATGTTTATAGGCGCTGTCAATGTATTCCTGTGAATATGGCTCGTAGATCAGGTTAACCAAGGCCCGCTCTGTTTTGGCATACCAATAAATCACATCGTGTTGACGACCCAAGTGCTCAGCTCCTTGGCACGAGTCAGAATGGCTGGCAGTACGCTTCCAAATAATTTCGTTTCGAAAATTGTCTTTGCCATAAAGCTCATCCAGAACCAGCTTCACGTAATGCCCCACATGCCAGTCCAGATGCACGTAAATCGAGCCGGTATCGGCCAGCAACTCGCGCATCAAAATCAGTCGGGGCGTGATCATCGCCAGGTACGACGCCGTGCCGTCGCTCCAGGTGTCGGAATAGGCGAACTGCTCGATCACCGTCGGCTTTTGCTCCAGTTCCACGCCGGGTAGCGTGACCTTGGTGCGGTAGTCGGCTTTGCTGTCAAACGGCGGGTCGATATAGATCAGATCGACTTTGCCGCGCAACGAAGGCGTGTGTTCGTCGCCCGCCAGCAGCGCCGCCATGGCCAGCAGGTTGTCGCCGTAGATCAGGCGGTTGGTCCACGGCTCGGCTTGCCCCGGGCTGTCGGCTGTCAGCAGCGGCTGCGCGCTGGGCAGCAAGCTGGCCTGGCCGGGGGCAAACACTTCGCGCTGCGCCGCCCGGCTTTGCGCCGTGATCCAGTCCTGCGCCGACGCGTCCTTGGCGGGCAGCACCACCTCACGGGTCTGCAGCGTCACGCGGTGGCGATTTTCAAGGCTTTCCAGGATTTTTTCGGCTTCTTTACGGCCGTTGGCCACGATTTCGGGCAACTGCTCCAGCAGGGACTTGGCCATGACTTCCTGTTCATTGAAAAGTGAACAAAGAGTTTAGTTTGAAATAAACAGTAAGTTTTATTCGGCAGGGCTGAAAACTTAACTTTTGGTTCATGAATGAAAAAGAGGAATTTGCCAAACGCCTGAGCGACGCCATGGTCCATGCGGGCTATGCGCTGCGCCCGGTGGTGCTGGAGCGGGAGTTCAATACGCGCTACTGGGGGCGCTCAGTCACCTTGCAGGCGGTGCGCCGCTGGCTGCGCGGCGAGGCAATTCCATCGCAGGAAAAACTGCAGGTATTGGCTGACTGGCTCAAGGTCGAGCCACAAGTGCTGCGTTTTGGCGAAGCGGTGCGCAATTCAATTCAGCAACACAAAGAGCGCTGGGACGAAGGCGTCGGCTACCTGGAACGCGAAACCTTCGACGCCTTCCTCAAGCTGCCCGCGCCGCAGCGCAAGATCATCCGCGAGGTGATCCTGACCTTCGCCAAGGTCCACAACGACGCCGAGGCGCCCCCGCAAACGCCACAGAGTCGAGCCGGATAAGTGCTACAAAATAAATAGCTGCTTGCGCAAGACAGGCGTGCGCAAATGGCATATTTCATTCATATTTCAGCCCTCAGAATCCTGACGCTGCTGCGCCAGCAACTCGCGCTCCTGCTTCATCTGCGCTTCCAGCTGCATCCGTCCCTGTTTGGCAACGGCAATGAATTTTTCGCGGTTGTTGCGGTGCGGGTACATCTGCTCGAACAGCGCCAGGTTGTGCTGGCGGAACCGTTCGGCGGCCTGTTGCGCGGCCACCTGCGGCTGGCCCAGCAGTTCGAGCACGGTGCGGGCGCTGCGCAGGCTGGAGTCGAACAGCTCGCGCTCGACGCGCATCACGCCCCGGTCGCGCAGCGCGTTCCAGTGCGGCACATCCCGCGCACGGGCAACGATCTGCAGCTGCGGAAAGTTCTCCTTGACCACATCGACGATTTTCAGCGACTGCTCCACGTCATCAACCGACAGCACCAGGATTTTGGCGTGGGCCGCGCCCGCCGTGCGCAGCAGGTCGAGCCGGGTGGCATCGCCGTAGAACACGCGGTAGCCGAAGGTGCGGATGGTCTCGATCATGTCGGCGTCATGGTCAAGCACGGTGGCCGAAATGCCCTGCGCCAGCAGCATGCGGCCGACGATCTGGCCGTAACGGCCAAAGCCGGCAATGATGACCGGCGCCTCCTGCGGCTCCGAGATTTCCTCCAGCGTGATTTTTTTTCCGTTGGCATAGCGCGGCAGCAGCAGCTTGTCGATGGCCACCAGCAGCAGCGGGCTGATGAGCATCGACAAGGCCACCGCGCCAATCAGCAGCGAGGCGGTTTCGGCTGAAAACACCCGGGCGCCGGCAGCGGCCTGAAACACCACAAAGGCAAATTCGCCGCCCTGCGCCAGCAGCAGCGCAAACACCGGCCGCTCCTGGTAGGGCAGTTTCATCGCATAAGCAAGTCCGTAGATGACCAGCAGCTTCAGCCCCAGGAAGCCGGCCAGGATGGCGAGCATCTGGCCGGGGAATTTCCACAGCACGCCAAAGTCGATGCTCATGCCCACGGCGATGAAAAACAGGCCGAGCAGCAAGGCCTTGAACGGCTCGATGTCGGTTTCCAGTTCGCGCCGGTATTCGCTTTCGGCCAGCAGCACGCCGGCCAGAAAGGCGCCCAGCGCCATCGACAGGCCGACCAGTTGCATCAAGGCGGCAATGCCGACCACCAGCAGCAGCGACGCGGCGGTGAAGATCTCGGGCGTGCCGCTGTTGGCGATCCAGCGCAGCACCGGGCGCAGCAGCAGCCGGCCACCCAGAATGATGCCGCCGATGCTTGCTATGATTTTCAGAGCTTCAAATGCACGGCTGGTGTGCGTAATGGCTTCATTTCCTTCTCCAAGCGTGCCCAGGAGCGGCATCAGCGCCAGGATCGGAATGGCGGCCACGTCCTGGAACAACAGGATCGAAAAGCCGGCCTGCCCGCTGGAGGTGCGCATCAGGTTGCGCTCGTTGATCGACTGCAGCGCAATCGCGGTCGAGGACAGCGCCAGCCCCAGGCCGGCCACCAGCGCGACCGGCCATCCGATGCCGAACGCCATGGCGGTGCCGGTCAGCAGCGCGGCGCAGCTCAGCAATTGGGCGCTGCCCCAGCCAAAGATGGGCCGGCGCAGGTTCCACAGCCGCTGGGGCTCCAGCTCCAGACCGATCAGGAACAGCATCAGCACCACGCCGAATTCGGCAAAGTGAAGGATGTCCTGCACATTGGTGACCAGACCGAGCCCCCACGGCCCGATGGCGATGCCGGCGGCCAGATAGCCGATGATGGAGCCCAGGCCAAGCTTTTTGGCCAGCGGCACGACGACCACGGCGGCGGCCAGGTAGATGAAGCTGTTGATCAGCCAGTCGGGTGCATGGTTCATGCTGGACTCGCGGACGCGGCCGTGCGGGCAAGCCGCCGGGGCTGGAAAGAAATTTCATGGGGCGCATGCATCCAGCAACGATAGCGGAAAAGCCGGGCGCTGCTAGCGTCGAGCGAGATTTTTGCCAGCCGTGTTGGCGCGCCAAGGCTGTCGCCCAACCGACACCCGGCCTGCTTCCCATGCCGGCCATCCCGCTACAGTTCCGGGATGAAAACCTTTCAAACCCTGTCCGACCTGGCGGCCTGCGTGGGCCAGGAAGTCGCTGTCAGCGACTGGATCACGATCACGCAGCCGCAGGTCAACCTGTTTGCCGAGGCCACAGGCGACCACCAGTGGATTCATGTCGATCCTGAAAAAGCCGCCGCCGGGCCGTTTGGCGCGGCGATTGCGCACGGCTTTCTGACGCTGTCGCTGCTGCCGCGTTTTTTTGAATCGTCGATGGAAATCATCGAGTCGCGCATGGGCGTGAACTATGGCCTGAACAAGGTGCGTTTCATGGCGCCCGTGCCGGTCGGCAGCCGTTTGCGCGCCCGCATGAAGCTGCTGAGCGCCGAGCCCATCGAGGCGGACGGCCTGCAGATGGCGTGGGACGTGACGGTCGAGCGCGAAGGCGCGGCCAAGCCGGTGTGCGTGGCCGAGTCGCTGGTGCGCCGCTATCCGTGAAACCCGTGGCTTGACTTAGCCGGGCAGGGCGGCGCCGGCAAAACCGTTTTGCCGCCAGGCCTCGAACACGGTGACGGCCACGCTGTTGGACAGGTTCAGGCTGCGCTGGCCGGGCAGCATCGGCACCTTCAGGCGCTGGCCCAGGCCGAACGACGCGCGCACTTCGGGCGCCAGCCCTTTGGTCTCCGAGCCGAAGACCAGCCAGTCGCCCGGCAAAAAATGCGCGTCGTACATATTTCCGGCGCCTTGCGTGGTCAGGGCGAACAGCCGCTCAAGTAGCGGCTGCTGGCTGGCCAGGAAAGCCGGCCAGCTGGCGTGGCGCAGCACCTGGGCGTACTCGTGGTAGTCCAGCCCGGCGCGCCGCATGTGCTTGTCGTCCATCGAAAAACCCAGCGGCTCGACCAGGTGCAGCCGGCAGCCGGTGTTGGCCGCCAGGCGAATCACATTGCCGGTGTTGGGCGGAATCTCGGGCTCGACCAGGACGATATTGAACATGTTTGGCTGCTATTGGAAAGAGGCCGCACCGCATTTCGTCAGCGTGCAGCAAAGAATGAAGCGGCGATTCTAGGCGGGCGCCGTGCGCGCCAGGACCAGCGCGGTGATCTGCGCCGCGCCGGCATCGCGCAGCGCCTGCGCCGCTGCAAAGAGCGATGCGCCGCTGGTCATCACGTCATCGACCAGCACCACGCGCCGGCCGGCCAGTTCGCCGGCGCGCAGCGGATCGACCTGGAAAGCGCCCCTGACATTGGCCAGCCGGGCTTCCCGCCCGAGCTGGCTTTGCGGGCGTGTGTGCTTGAGCCGCAGCAGCAGCCGCGTATCGGCCCGGCCCCGGGTGCTGGACTGGCGGGCCAGGGCACTGGCCAGTTCCCACGCCTGGTTGAAGCCGCGCATTTGCAGTCGCTCGGCCGACAGCGGCAGCGCAAGGAGCCAGTCCTGCGCGTCCAGTTCGTTCAGTGCCTGCGCCACGCCTGGCGTTTGCAGCAGCAGGCCGGCAAAAAAACCGGCCCAGCCGGGCTGCTCGCCAAACTTGTAGCGTGAAATCAGCGCGGACCAGGGATAGGCATAAGGCACGGCGGCCAGCGTGGCGTCCATGGGTGGGCGCTGGCGCATGCAGCCGGCGCAAAGACGCGGGGCCGCTGGCAGATCGACCGGCACGAGTGTGGGAAGGGGCAGTGCGCACGCCGTGCAGCAGGGCTGGCCGGTCATGAAACGCGCCAGGCAGGGCTGGCAGACCTGCTGTGCCGGCCAGCTGTGGCAAACGGCGCACTGGCTGGCCAAGCCGGGCAGGCTGGGCATGAATCGGCGAAGGGCAGGCAGGCTTTTAAACACGTGTCAATATACTCGCCCGACCTTGTGCCACCATTGCCCCCCATGACCACCACCTCGCGCCCGCCCACGCTCGATCCAAACGCCGTCAGCCGCTGGCAGCGAACGGCTCCCTTGACTTCACCTTGGCTGCATGAGGAAGTCGCCAGCCGCATGCAGGACCGGCTGGAGTGGATCAAGCTCAAGCCGCAGGCCTGGGCGCATTGGGGCGCCTTGCGCGGCGGACTGCAGGCGCATGCCGAATTGGCGAAAATCTATCCGGATTCAGCATGTTTTGTTGCTGAAGCGCAAGAAAATAGGGCGCAAGTAGCTATTAAAAACATAGTTAAGCCCTGGTGGAGCCCGAGCCAGTGGCGCGCCGCGCCGGTGCATTTCGAGATGCCGCCGCCGGACAGCGTGGACATGCTGTGGGCCAACATGGCGCTGCACGAATCGGCCGACCCGCAGGCGCTGCTCGCCCAGTGGCACCGCGCCTTGAAGGTCGATGGCTTCCTGATGTTTTCATGCCTCGGACCCGATACCGCCAGGGAACTGCGTTCGCTGTACGCCCGCCTGGGCTGGCCACCGGCCGGCCATGAACTGACCGACATGCACGACTGGGGCGACATGCTGGTGCAAACCGGCTTTGCCGAGCCGGTGATGGACATGGAGCGCATCACACTGACCTATGAAACGCCCGAGCGATTGCTGCAGGAGCTTGGCGAGCTTGGCCGCAATTTCCATCCAGCCCGCTTTCCCGGCTTGCGGGGCAGGGCGTGGAAGGCAAGATTGGCGCACGAATTGGTGGCGCAGCTGACCGGCAGCGACGGCCGGCTGTCCCTGACGTTCGAGGTCATTTATGGACATGCGCTGAAAGCCAGGCCAAAATTCAAGGTGAGCGCGCTCAGCGCCGTGTCGGTCGAAGACATGCGCAGGATGCTGCAGAGCGGTTCGGGCGCGCCGGGTTGAGCAGCCCGCCCCCGCAGCGTGGCGATTATGTTAATGGCCTTTGCGGTTTTCCCTAATGAAGATTGAGCCGGTTTCTGTTTAAATCCATGGGATTGCGGCATGCTGAAACTGCTTTTGCCATATTCAGGTTTGTTTGCTTCCCTATTTTTTCCACGCTGCTCGCTGTTTTCGTGAGGGTTGTCACATGTTGCAATCACCCCCGGCTTTTCAATTTGCCACCCTGTCGACAAACCATGTTTCTTCCCATGGCTCGGTCGTTCTGTGGCGTCTCAAGCGGCACAGTCTGATCTCGCCGGCGCAACTCGGATGGTTCTACCTGTCGCTTTGCCTTGCCTGCCTTGGCGTGGCGGCTTTTTTGTCGTCGCAGAATGCGTCGGTTGTCATGACGTTTGCCTTGCTGGCCATTGGGACAGCGTTTGTTGTCTATTCGCGGCATGCGGGCGACACCGAAAAGATTGTTTTGCAGGATGGGCAACTGGTGGTCGAACTTGAAACCGCTGGCCGGACCGAGCGGGCCGCGTTCAATCGGGAGTGGGTTCGCATCGAGCCCAGGCATGACGACGGTTCATTGATTGAAGTGTCGGGCCAGGGCCGGTCGGTGCGGGTAGGCCGCCATGTGCGGCCTGAGCTGCGGCCCCTGCTGGCCCGCGAAATACGCTTTGCCTTGCGCACCTGCTGACCCACGGCCAGGATGCTCTTGCCTCATTTTCGATTTTGGCGTTTTGATCTATCGCAAACTTTATAATGACCGGTCAATTCAAACGGTAATTGAAGAAGAAAAATAAGTGACCACGATGAACCTGAGCAACACCATGAGCAAATTGACACGGCTTGGCTTCGAGCATGCAGGCTCGGCAGGAATCTTTGCAGCAGCCTGGCTGAGCACTGCTGCCCATGCCGTCAGCGATCTGCCTGGCGGCCCTGCGGTCAATCAGCTCAATCTCCATCCTGCGGCCACCCGCATCGCTGCAGAGCAGCACTGGCTGCACTGGTTCATGATGATCATCTGCGTGCTGATCTTTGTGGCAGTTTTCGGGGTGATGTTCTATTCCATCTTGAAGCACCGCAAATCGGTCGGCCACAAGGCGGCCAATTTTCATGAGTCCACCGCTGTCGAGATTGCCTGGACCATCGTTCCTTTCGTCATCGTCATCGGCATGGCGCTGCCTGCCACCAAGGTGCTGGTCGCCCAGAAAGACACCACCAGCGCCGACCTGACCATCAAGGCGACCGGTATCCAGTGGAAATGGGGTTACGACTACCTCAAGGGCGAAGGCGAAGGCATCGGCTTTGTCTCGACGCTGGACACCGCCCATCGCCAGATGTCCAACAACGGCGGACCGAAGGCCGGTGAAACAGCGCCTGACAACTACCTGCTCAAGGTGGACAAGCCGCTGGTCGTTCCGGTCAACAAGAAAATCCGCATCATCACCACGGCCAACGACGTGATTCATGCATTTGCCGTGCCGGCCTTCGGCATCAAGCAAGATGCGATTCCCGGCTTTGTGCGCGACACCTGGTTCCGCGCCGAAAAGATTGGCGACTTTTACGGCCAATGCCAGGAACTCTGCGGCAAGGAACATGCCTACATGCCCATCCATGTCAAGGTGGTGTCCGCCCAGGATTACACCGCCTGGGTTGCCGACAAGGCGAAAGAGGCTGCTGCCCTGGCCGATGACCCATCGAAAGTCTGGACGCTGGTGGACCTCAAGGCCCGCGGTGAAAAGGTTTACGCCGCCAACTGCGCTGCATGCCATCAAGCCAACGGCAAGGGCGCCGGTCCCATCAAGCCGCTGGACGGATCGGCCATCGTGGTGGATGCGGACCACAACAAGCAGATCGCGATTCTTCTGAACGGTGCTGTCGGCGGCGCCATGCCATCGTGGAAAGCATTGAGCGATACCGACTTGGCTGCCGTGGCAAGCTACACCAAGAACAACTGGTCCAACCAGACCGGGCAGATCGTCCAGCCCGCCGAGGTGCTGGCTGCGCGCAAGTAACTCCATCATCCGATTCTGATGAATGACGGGCAGCCGGGCGATTCGCTCCCGGCCTTAAAAGACAAAGCTACAGGCACACGCCACCAAAGGAAGCCAAGATGAGTGCAGTTCTAGACCATCCCGATCATGCGCATGATGCCCACGATCACCATGCCCCGACGGGCTGGCGTCGCTGGGTGTTCGCTACCAACCACAAGGACATTGGCACGCTCTACCTGCTGTTCAGCTTCACGATGCTGATGTTCGGCGGCGTTCTGGCGCTGCTGATCCGGGCCGAACTGTTCAAGCCGGGTCTGCAACTGGTCAATCCGGAGCTGTTCAACCAGCTCACGACCATGCACGGCCTGATCATGGTGTTTGGCGCCATCATGCCGGCGTTCGTCGGCTTTGCGAACTGGATGATCCCGCTGCAGATTGGCGCCTCGGACATGGCGTTTGCGCGCATGAACAACTTCAGCTTCTGGCTGATGATTCCGGCGGCGTTGATGCTCAGCACGTCCTTTCTCCTGCCGGGCGGCGCGATGGCCGGCGGCTGGACGATGTATGCCCCGCTGTCGCTGCAGATGGGACCGGCGATGGATGCCGGAATTTTTGCGATTCACCTGCTGGGCGCTTCGTCCATCATGGGTTCGATCAACATCATCGTGACCATTCTCAACATGCGCGCGCCTGGCATGACCCTGATGAAAATGCCGATGTTCTGCTGGACCTGGCTGATCACGGCCTATCTGCTGATTGCCGTGATGCCGGTGCTGGCTGGCGCCATCACCATGACGCTGACCGACCGCCACTTTGGCACCAGTTTCTTCAACCCGGGCGGCGGCGGCGACCCGGTGATGTTCCAGCACATCTTCTGGTTCTTCGGCCACCCCGAGGTCTACATCATGATCTTGCCGGCCTTCGGCATCATCAGCCAGATCATTCCGGCGTTCTCGCGCAAGCGGCTGTTTGGCTATGCATCGATGGTGTATGCCACCGGCTCGATCGCCATCCTGAGCTTCGTCGTCTGGGCGCACCACATGTTCACCACCGGCATGCCGGTGACCGGCCAGCTGTTCTTCATGTACTCGACGATGCTGATCGCAGTGCCCACCGGCGTGAAGGTGTTCAACTGGATCGCCACGATGTGGAAGGGCTCGATGACGTTCGAGACGCCGATGCTGTTTGCGGTCGGCTTCATCTTCGTGTTCACCATCGGCGGCCTGACCGGCGTGATCTTGGCGGTGGCGCCGATTGACACCCAGCTGCAGGATACCTATTACGTCGTAGCCCACTTTCACTATGTGCTGGTGGCCGGATCGCTGTATGCCATGTTTGCCGGTTATTACTACTGGAGCCCGAAGTGGACCGGCGTGATGTACAGCGAAACCCGTGGCCAGATCCACTTCTGGTGGTCGCTGATCTCGTTCAACGTCACATTTTTCCCGATGCATTTCCTGGGCCTGGCTGGCATGCCGCGCCGCTATGCCGACTACCCGATGCAGTTCGCCGACTTCAACGCGATTGCCAGCGTCGGCGCCTTCTTCTTTGGTTTTGCTCAGGTGTATTTCTTCTTTTTCGTCGTGCTGCCGGCCATGCGCGGCAAGGGCGCGCCAGCCAAGCAGAATCCCTGGCTGGACGAAGGCGGCAAGGGTGCCGAGGGCCTGGAATGGGAAGTTCCGTCGCCTGCGCCTTTTCATACCTTTGAAACACCGCCCAAGCTCGATGCCACGGCAACGCGCGTGATTGCCTGAATCCGATGAACCATCCCATGAAGCCTGACCAGAAAAAAAGCAACCTTCGCCTTGCCCTGATCCTGGCATCGGTCGTTGTCGTTTTCTTCCTTGGTTTCATGGCCAAGATGATTTTTCTGGGCCGTTGAGCCGGACAAGTTTCCCGTTCTGACCCGCCCCGATGCTCAAGCGCGAAAACTTCAACATGTTAGGCAAGCTGGGCGTGATCGTGCTGGGCATGTTCTGCTTCGGTTATGCGCTGGTGCCGATTTATAAGGCCATTTGCGAGATGACCGGTATCAACGTGCTGGCCTTGGGCGACCGGCAGATTCCCGGTGCAACGGCCACGCTGCCGGCCAATACGCAGGTTGACCGCACCCGGACCATCACGGTGGAGTTCGATGCTAACTCGCGCGGCCCCTGGCATTTCAAGCCAGCCCAAAGCTCGTTGCAGGTCCATCCCGGTGAATTGACGACTGTCATGTATGAATTCCAGAATGTGCAGAACCGCACCATGTCGGCCCAGGCCATTCCCAGCTATGCGCCAGCGCAGGCGGGGTCGCACTTCAACAAGCTGGAATGCTTCTGTTTTAGCCAGTACACCCTGGCGCCTGGCGAGAAAAAGCAGTGGCCGGTTGCTTTTGTGATTGACCCAAAACTCTCCAGGGATGTGAAAACCATCACGCTGTCCTACACCTTTTTCGAGGTAGGCGGCAAGACACCGGCCGTTCCGGATGACTCCAAAGCGGCTGGAGCCTGAAGATGGCACAAACGCCTCCGCGCAAGCCTTCGCTCTGGCGAACCGTCAAGGCCGTTGCCTGGTCGTTCGTTGGCTTGCGGGCCAGAGGCGATTATGAAGAAGATGTCAAAAACCTGAGCCCGCTTCACATCATTGCTGTCGGGCTGGTCGGTATTTTTGTATTTGTGGCGGTGTTGGTGCTGCTGGTGAACTGGGCGGTTGCACGCTAGTCACCAAGGCTAATTAAAAGATCAGTGAAAATTCGAGAGAAAAACAGGAGTCGAGCGATGTCAGCAGCAACCCATGGGGCAACCCCTTATTATTTTGTGCCCGGGCCTTCGCGGCACCCGGTCATGTCCGCCATCGGCCTATTTTTTGTGATCCTGGGCGCCAGCCAGTGGATCAATGGCGCCGGCTGGGGTGCATGGTGCCTGGCTTTTGGCATGTTGTTCTGGCTCGGCACGCTGTTCCAGTGGTTTCGTGACTCGATTGCCGAAAGTGAAGGCGGTTTGTACGGCCACAGGATCGACTTGTCCTACCGCTGGAGCATGAGCTGGTTCATTTTCTCCGAAGTGATGTTTTTTGGCGCTTTTTTCACCGCGCTCTGGTGGGCCCGCGCGCATTCAGTGCCCGCGCTGGGAAGCCTGGACAACGCCTTGCTCTGGCCTGACTTCAAGGCCGTCTGGCCGAGCCTGGCTGCCGTCGGCGCGACGGCATCGCCCGCCGGCATCGTGGAGCCCTTTTCCACCGTGGGGCCGTTCTGGTTGCCCACGATCAACACCGCATTGCTGCTGAGTTCCGGCGTGACCCTGACGATTGCCCACCACGCGCTGCGTGAAAACCACCGGGGCCGCACGATTGCCTTCATGTGGCTGACGGTGCTGCTGGGTATCGTCTTTTTGTGTGTTCAGGGCTATGAATACTTCCATGCCTATTCAGAACTCAACCTGAAACTGAGCTCCGGCATCTATGGCTCGACTTTTTACATGCTGACCGGCTTTCACGGCTTTCATGTGCTGATCGGCATGCTGATGCTGCTGTTCATCACGCTGCGTTTGCAAAAGGGGCATTTCACCGCCGACAAACACTTTGGCTTTGAAGGTGCCGCCTGGTACTGGCACTTTGTGGACGTGGTGTGGCTCGGTCTTTACATACTGGTGTACTGGATGTGACCTGCCGGGCGGTTTGAACCAGCCGCCATGCAGCCCTGAGTCCCGTCAAAAAAGGCCGCTCGACGCGGCCTTTTTCATTGACGTGCCTTATTATTTTCCGGCCGGAATGCCCGTCGGCTGGATATAACCCAGTTTCCATGAAAGCAAAATGCAGACAAACAGCACTACCGAAAAGCCGACGCGAAACGCCAGCGCACGCGCCATGTTGCTGGTTTTGCGTTTGCCATCAGTCCCGTCTTTCATCATGAAGAAAAGCGCCGCGCCCAGACTGGCGAGGATGGCAATGAATGCCAGTGCAACGAGATAATTCATGAATCCGATTATCAGCCCATGACCTCCGTTCTGCGTTCCCGCCATTTCTGGATTCTCACGCTGGCGGCACTGCTGGTCGCGGGAGGCACCTTTTCGCTGGGACAGTGGCAATTGCGCCGTGCGGCCCAAAAGGAAGCCGTCCAGGCCGCGATTGATGATAAAAATAGCCTTTCTGCGCTTGATGGGCGGGCGTTGTTAGCTACTAAAAACATAGCTGATGAAGTTTACCGGCAGGCTGTGCTTCAGGGCGTCTGGCAAGCGGCGCATACGGTGTACCTTGACAACCGCCCGATGAACGGACGCAGCGGCTTTTGGGTATTGACGCCCTTGACGCTGCAAGGCACCGGCCAGGTGATTTTGGTGCAGCGCGGCTGGGCTCCCCGGGATTTTGCCGACCGTTCCCGCCTGCCACCCGTGGTTACACCGGCCGGCGTGGTCACGGTCCAGGGCCGGATTGCCCCACCACCCTCCAAGCTTTATGAATTCAAGGGCGTTGATGCAGGGTCGATACGGCAAAATCTTGACCTGGCCGCTTTCCGGCTTGAAACCGGTTTGCCGCTGCTCGAACAGGTTTCCCTGCGGCAGACCGGTGCGCCCAGCGAGGGGCTGCTGCGTGAATGGGCGGCTCCCAATCTGGGGGTCGACAAGCACCATGGCTACGCCTTCCAATGGTTTGGCTTGTGCGTGCTGGTGGTCATTTTGTATGTCTGGTATCAGATCATTCTTCCTTTTCGTGCTTCCCTGCGCGCCCGGCGCTGCGATTAACTGGCCCCAAGAACCGTGACAAAAGATTTCGCTGACGCTTCCCCTCTTCATTCTGCTGCTGCCGTCCAGGATCAGCCGCTGGGCCTGACCGTCCACGCCATGCCCGCGATCAACTCGGCCGGTGTGCGGTCGGCCGATACCCGCTCGGGCCGCTGGAAAATGATCCTCGTCCTGCTGGTTTGCGCCAGCCCGGTCGTCGCTTCCTATTTCACCTACTACGTGGTCAGGCCCGAGGGGCGCCGCAACTTTGGCGAGTTGATCAACCCGCAGCGCCCCTTGCCGGCCCTGGCCACGCAGACGCTGGACGGCCAGGCCGGCACGCTGACGGCGCTGAAAAACCAGTGGCTGCTGCTGAGCGTTGCCGGCGGCGCCTGCGACACGCGCTGCGAACAGAACCTGTATTTCCAGCGCCAGTTGCGCGAATCGCTGGGCCGGGAAAAGGAGCGGCTGGACCGCGTCTGGCTGGTCGATGACGACATCCGGGTACGCCCAGCGCTGCTGCCTGCCCTGGCGGCTTCCACCGTGCTGCGCGTGCAGCCAGGCGATCTGGCGCAGTGGCTGGAGCAGGCGCCGGGTAAACGCCTGCAGGACCATCTTTACCTGGTCGATCCGCTGGGCAACCTGATGATGCGTTTTCCCGCCGACATGGATGCCAGGGCCGCTGCCAAGGCCAAGCGCGACCTGGACCGCTTGTTGCGCGCTTCCAGCAGTTGGGACAAGGAAGGCCGGTGAATATGGCCCCCACGCTTGTCGCTTCGCGTACTGCGCTGCCCCCCGAGGGGGCCGCTGCGCCTGCGGCCCGGCGAAGCCGGTTCCGCGGCCCCTGCTGGTGGGGAATGTCATCGCGCTTGGCTGTGCATGGCTGCTGCTGGCATAGAAACCCTTCACGCACGGCAATGGCCGGCTCTTTTTAGACATGGACACGCAAGACCTTTACAACCTCAGCCCGACCCTGCGGCTGATGCTCATGGGACTGGTGGTGGCGCTGGGGCCGCTGGCCTGGGTCTGGGCGCGCAACAAGCATGCACCGGTGGCCCAGCGGCTGCGCGTGCTGACGCTGGTCACGCTGTTCCTGACCTTTGACTTGGTACTCTTTGGCGCGTTTACCCGGTTGACCGATTCCGGCCTGGGCTGCCCGGACTGGCCTGGCTGCTATGGCAGCGCCAGCCCGGTTGGCGCGCAACTGCATATTGAAGCCGCCCAGAGCGCGATGCCCACCGGCCCGGTCACGCATTCCAAGGCCTGGATCGAAATGATCCACCGCTACCTGGCCACCGGCGTCGGCGTGCTGATCCTGACGCTGACGCTGGTCACCTGGATGGCGCGCCGCGAGCAGCAGCGCAGCGCAGGAATTTCAAATCCGGCCTCTATCCTTTCACCGTGGTGGCCCACCGCCACACTGGTCTGGGTCTGTCTGCAAGGCGCTTTTGGCGCGCTCACGGTGACAATGAAGCTGTTTCCGGCCATCGTGACGATGCACCTGCTGGGCGGACTGGTGCTGCTGGCCTTGCTGCGCGCGCAGTCGGTGCGTTATGCCCAGGTGCATGAACAAGAAAAGCCGGGCTTTCTGGCCCCCGCCAACCGGCGCTTCGTGCTGGCCGCCTTTGCCCTGCTGTGGCTGCAGATTGCGCTGGGCGGCTGGGTCAGCACCAATTACGCCGTGCTGGCCTGCACCGATTTTCCGGCTTGCCAGGGTTCATTCTGGCCATCGATGGATTTCAGTCAGGGGTTCACGCTGTGGCGTGAACTGGGCGCAGGCCATGAGGGCGGCTACATCAGCTTTCAGGCGTTGACGGCCATCCACTATGTCCATCGCCTGGCGGCCTACGCGGTGTTTGCCGTGCTGATGCTGCTGGCGCTGCGCCTGCACAGGCTGCCGGTGTTTCGCCTTCAGGCGCGCTGGCTGGCCGGCTTGAGCCTGTTGCAGGTGGCCACCGGATTGAGCAATGTGGTGCTGGGCTGGCCGTTGCTGGCGGCCGTCGGCCATACCGGCGGTGCTGCGGCGCTGGTGGTGGTCATGACCGGCATTGTTTTTTCCAGCCAGAAATCGCCTGCGCCGGCGCGTGCCCCTTCCTTGAATGCTTCGAGAATGTCTGCATGAATTCCCCTCATCCGTCCGCCGTCACGCCGTCCGTCGCCAGTGCCCCTTCCCGCTTCAGCCAGTTTTATGTGCTGACCAAGCCGCGTGTGGTGCAGCTCATCGTGTTTTGCGCGCTGATCGGCATGGTGCTGGCGGTTCCAGGGCTTCCGACCTGGTCCGATGTCCAGCTTGCGGTGGTTGCCTGCGCCGGCATCTGGCTGGTGGCCGGCGCGGCGGCGGCCTTCAACTGCCTGGTCGAGCAGCAGATCGATGCCAAGATGCGGCGTACCGCCTGGCGCCCGACCGCCCGGGGCCAGCTCAGCAACCCGCTGACGCTGGCTTTTTCCGCCGGCCTGTGCGCGCTGGGGTCGTGGATTTTGTATGTCTGGGTCAATCCGCTGACCATGTGGCTGACCTTTGCGACCTTTGTTGGCTATGCCGTGGTGTACACCGTCATCCTCAAGCCGCTGACGCCGCAAAACATCGTCATTGGCGGCGCCTCGGGCGCCATGCCGCCGGTGCTGGGCTGGGCCGCCATGACCGGTTCGGTCGGCCCTGAAGCGCTGATCCTGTTCCTGATCATTTTTTTGTGGACGCCGCCGCATTTCTGGGCGCTGGCGCTTTACCGCGTCGAAGACTACCGAAAGGCCGGCCTGCCGATGCTGCCGGTCACGCATGGCAACGAATTCACCCGGCTGCAGATTTTTCTCTACACGCTGGTGCTGTTCGCCGCCTGCCTGATGCCTTTCATCTTCAAGATGAGCGGCTGGCTCTACCTGGTGGCCGCCGTGGTGCTGAGCATTGGCTTTAGCGGCTATGCCTGGATGCTCTGGCGCAACTATTCGGATGCGCTGGCGCGCAAGACTTTTCGTTTTTCGCTGATCCACCTGTCCGCCCTGTTTGCAGCCTTGCTGCTGGACCACTACCTGTTATGAAAACCACCTTGCCCATGTTCCCTGAAAGAAGGCGGACGCTGAAAACCCTTGCAGGCCTTGCGGCGCTTTCGCTAACTTCCGCCTGGCTGACGGGTTGCTCGCCCGACAAGCCCCAGTTCAAGAGCATCGACCTGACCGGCGCCGACTATGCGCAGGGTTTTTCCTTGCTGGACCACAACGGCCAGTTGCGCAGCATCAAGGATTTCGCCGGCAAGGTGGTAGTGGTGTTTTTCGGGTTTACCCAGTGTCCCGACGTGTGCCCGACCTCGATGGCCGAACTGGTCGAGGTCAAGCGGCTGTTGGGGCTTGACGGCGACAAGCTCCAGGCGATTTTCATCACGGTGGACCCGGAACGCGACACGTTAGAGCTGCTCCAGGCCTACATGGGCAATTTTGATCCCGGCTTTCTGGCGCTTCGGCCAACATCTGCGCAACTTCCCCAGGTCGCCAAGGATTTCAAGATTTATTACAAGAAAGTTGATGGAAAGACCACGGGCAGCTACACCATGGACCATTCGGCCGGCAGCTATATCTATGATCCGCAAGGCCGCATCCGCCTGTACAACCGCTACGGCTCTGGTGCTGAAGTCCTTGCCTCCGATATTCGCCTGCTGATCAAGACCAGCTGAAAAAAAGCCTGCCACTTTTCAGTGCAGGCTTTCAATTCTTGTCAGCGCAGCAAGGCCGGAGTCCGCCGGCCTGCGTGCTCAGGCGTAAGTCGCCAGAACCTTCTTCATTTTCTTCATCGCCGCCACCTCGATCTGGCGAATCCGCTCGGCGCTGACTTTGTATTCGGCCGCCAGGTCGTGCAGCGTCATGCCGCCCGAACCGTCGTCGTTCACGTTGAGCCAGCGCTCTTCGACAATGCGGCGCGCGCGCGGGTCAAGTTCTTCCAGCGCGGTGCTCAGGCCGCCGGTCATCAGCTCATCACGCTCGCGCGATTCGATCAGCGCCGTAGGCTCCTGCGCGCTGTCAGCCAGGTAGGCGATGGGACCGAAAGCATCTTCGCCATCGTCGCTCGGGCTCGGGTCCAGCAAGACGTCGCCGCCCGACATGCGCTGCTCCATCTCGATGACTTCCTCGCGCTTGACGTTGAGCGTCTGCGCCATCGAATCGATCTGGCCTTCGGTCAGCGTGTCGCGGTGCGTGGCGACATCGGCGTCGTCCTTAAAGCCCTGCTTCATCGAGCGCAGGTTGAAGAACAGCTTGCGCTGGGCCTTGGTGGTGGCCACCTTGACCATGCGCCAGTTCTTCAGGATGTACTCGTGGATCTCGGCCTTGATCCAGTGCATGGCATAGCTCACCAGACGCACGTTCTGGTCCGGATCAAAGCGCTTGACCGCCTTCATCAGGCCGATGTTGCCCTCTTGGATCAGGTCGCCGTGGGGCAGGCCGTAGCCCAGGTACTTGCGGGAAATCGAAACCACCAGCCGCAGGTGCGACAGCACCATCTTGCCGGCTGAATCGAGGTCGTTGTTTTCCTTAAGTTTTCTCGAAAACTCTTGTTCCTGCTCCAGCGTCAGCATGGGCAGGCGGTTAACCGCAGAGATATAGGCATCCAGATTGCCCAGCGGAGGCACCATCGACCAAGGATTCAGCGCGGCCACGGCGTTGGCCGACTGGGCCGGCGCGACAGCGGCAGACATCATCGACTTGGGGGAAAGGGCATAAGACATTGCAAACTCCTTTTCGCTAATGCTAAATATTAGCACTCCACTATAGAGAGTGCCAGGCAACCTGTTCAATGGGATCAATAGCCAAAGGCTAATCAGTGTTAGCCCTGTTCATAAGACAAAGCCTGCACCAATAGGTTCAGCAGACTTGGGTTTCGGGCTTGTAAAGCCGCAGGGGCTGCCATGGCCCTGATGAAAGGAGACCGGCTCCAGATTTCTGGATTTTCTCAGTAAATCATGATAAAAAAAGCACTTTACGCAATAACCGTAAATGTTTGTAGCTATTTAAACCATAGCAGATAAATTGGCTGGGCGCAGCGAATAAGGCCGGCTTTCAGGACTCGCGCCGCTCATCGCGGAGTTCGCGCGCTTCGACATCGATCACCTGGCCTGATGCAGCCTTGGGCGAGGGCTGGCGGGAAGGGCCGCCTGTCCACATGCTTGAGTGCGAAAATTTCTGGAAACGGGCGAAGGCCATGAGCGGCGCGGATTTCCGGCCGGTGATCAATGATTTGAGCAGGCTCAGGGCAAACACCGTCAGCGCGACCAAGAGCAGTCCGATGGCCAGCACGGCTGCGGACAAGACGAAAATCAGTTTCAAAATAAAACGAAAAATCTGACTCAGAGGGTTGTTCACGCGGGCAATCCTTTAAAAACCGCAGGTGGCGACGATTTTTCGTTTTTCAATGCCCACCGGTGACCGGCAGGACCCGAACAGATCAGCCGAGCAGGGCCTGCGCAAACTCGCGGGCGTTGAAGGTTTCCAGGTCTTCGAGCTTTTCACCCACGCCAATGAAATACACCGCCACCGGCCGCAAGCCGGGCGACGCCTTGGCGCGTTCCCGCGCCCACAGTGCAATGGCCGCCAGCACGCCGCCCTTGGCCGTGCCGTCGAGCTTGGTCACGACCAGGCCGGTCAGCTGCAGCGTGTCGTCGAAAGCCTTCACCTGCGCCAGCGCATTCTGGCCGGTGTTGCCGTCAATCACCAAGAGCACTTCATGCGGCGCCGTGGCGTCGGCTTTCTGCACCACGCGCTTGATCTTGCGCAACTCTTCCATCAGGTGCAGCTGCGTCGGCAGCCGGCCGGCGGTATCGACCAGCACCACGTCCTTGCCGCGCGCCTTGCCGGCCGTGACCGCGTCGAAGCTGACCGCTGCCGGGTCGCCATTTTCCTGGCTCACGATCTCGACCGTGTTGCGGTCGGCCCAGACGCTGAGCTGCTCGCGCGCGGCGGCGCGGAAGGTATCGGCCGCCGCCAGCAGCACCGACGCGCCTTCATTGGCCAGGTGGCGCGTGAGCTTGCCGATCGAGGTGGTCTTGCCGGCGCCGTTGACGCCGGTCACCATGATGACGGTGGGCATGAATTCGCCAATCACCAGCGGCCGCTCCAGCGGCTTGAGCAGCACGGTGATGGATTCGATCAGCGCATTCCTGACCGCCACCGGATGCGTCATGCCACCCTCCTTGACGCGGCGCCTGACATCGGCCAGCAGGTGCTCTGTCGCGCTCACGCCGGTGTCGGCCATCAGCAGCGCGGTTTCCAGGTCTTCGTAGAGCTGCTCGTCGATCTGGCTGCCGGTGAAGACGGTCGAAATGCTGGAGCCGGTCTTGCGCAGTCCTTGCTGCAGCTTGCTGAACCAGCGCTGGCGTTCGGGCGCCACGGCCAGCGCCAGCGCCTCTGGAATGTCGATCGGCGTGACCAGCGCACTGCCGATCATCGAGCCGCCGTTGCCGGCAGGCCATTTCACCTGGGCTGGCGCGGATGCCGGTGCTGAGCGGGCAGTGGGCGTGGCTGGGGCGGCGGATGCGTCACCGGATTCGGGCAACGCCGGCTGCGCGGACACCTCGGCAGGCGGGGGCGGCGGGGCAGTTGGGCGTAATTTTTTTTTGAAGAAACTGAACATTGCTTGATCTTGTAGAGTCCACCATTCTATGAAACACCTCAAGCAGATGGGCGTCAAGCCCCCACTATTGTTTTTCCGGCGTCCGGCGGGCGGTTTTTCAGGCCTGTTGCTCTCGGCTGCATTGACGGCCGGCTTGGGCCAGGCGGCCCTTGCCCAGGCGCCCGCGCCGGTCGAGCAGTTCCAGCTGGCCAACGGCTTGACGGTCATCGTCAAGCCCGACCACCGGGCGCCGACGGTGGCGCACATGCTCTGGGTGCGGGTCGGCGCCATGGACGAGGTCGATGGCACGTCGGGCGTCGCCCATGTGCTTGAACACATGATGTTCAAGGGTACGCCGACCGTCAAGGCTGGCGAGTTCTCCAGGCGCGTGGCGGCGCTGGGCGGCCAGGAAAATGCTTTCACCAGCAGCGACAGCACCGGCTATTACCAGCAGATTCCGGCCGCCAGGCTCGAAGACGTGATGCGGCTGGAGGCCGACCGTTTCGGCCGCAGCCAGTGGCTAGATGATGAGTTCAGGCGCGAGATCGAGGTGGTCAAGGAAGAGCGCCGGATGCGCACCGAGGACTCGCCCCGCGCGATGCTGCACGAACAGGCCAGCGCCATCACCTTCCTGGCCTCGCCCTACCGCCGCCCGATCGTCGGCTGGATGAGCGACCTGGACGCCATGACGCCGGGCGACGTGCGCAGCTTCTACCAGCGCTGGTACGTTCCGGCCAACGCCGCCCTGGTGGTGGCCGGCGATGTCAACGTGGCGCAGGTCAGGAAGCTGGCCGAAAAATACTATGGCGCCATTGCCAAGCGTCCCGTGCCCGAGCGCAAGCCGCGCACCGAGCCCGAGCAGGCGGGCCTGCGCCGCATCGACCTCAAGGCGCCCGCCAGTCAGGCTTATGTGAGCATGTCGTTCAAGGTGCCGCAGGTGCAGCCGGCCGACTTGGCAGCGGCCGGCGCCGCGTCGCCCACCGCCGCCGCCAGCCGCGAGGCCCTCGCGCTGACGGTGCTGTCGGCCGTGCTCGACGGCTACAGCGGCGCAAGGCTGGAGCGCGCGCTGGTGCAGGGGCAGGGCGAGAAGGGCGGACGCGTGGCCGACAGCGCCGGGGCTTCCAGCGGGCTTATGGGCCGGGGGCCGCAGCTGTTCACGCTCGACGGCGTGCCCGCCGATGGCAAAACCACGCAGCAGGTGGCCGACGCCCTGCGCCAGCAGGTCGCCGTGGTGGCGCGTGAGGGCGTCAGCGAAGCCGAACTCCAGCGCGTCAAGACGCAGTGGGTGGCCAGCGAGACCTACAAGCTCGACTCGGTGTTCAGCCAGGCGCGCGAACTCGGCTCCAACTGGGTGCAGGGCCTGCCGCTCGACGCCAGCACGCGCCTGATTGCCCAGCTGCGCACGGTGACGGCGCCAGAGGTGCAGGCCGTGGCCGGCAAATACTTCGGCGACGACCAGATGACCGTGTCCACCCTGCTGCCGCAGCCCCTGGACCCGAACCGCAAGCCGCGCCCCGCCAGCGCACCGGCCAGCGGTGACCTGCATTGAGCGGCTTCCTGAACCGAAAGAATGTTTTCATCATGATTGCTACTCAAAAAATAGCTGCTCGCGCAATAGCAGTATGCGCAACAGGCCTTTTTGTTCATATTTCGGCGCAGGCGGTGATTCCCATCCAGCACTGGACGCAGGCCAGCGGCGCGCAGGTCTATCTGGTCGAAAGCCCGGCTATCGCCATGGTCGATGTGCAGCTTGACTTCGACGCCGGCAGCCGCCGCGACCCGCCCGCACAGGCCGGGCTGGCGAGCATGACGGCGAACATGCTCGAAAAAGGCGTACGGGCTTCCCCTATGCACCACCAGGGGCCGCAGGACCGGCTCAGCCGGACTGCAGGCGCAGCGGCCCCCTCGGAGGGCAGCGCAGTACGCGAAGCGACAAGCGTGGGGGCACCAGCCTTGGACGAAAACGCGCTCGGCGAAGCCTGGGCCGACCTGGGCGGCCAGTTCGGCGCCAGCGCGTCATCCGACCGCATGAGCTTTTCGCTGCGCTCGCTGACCGACCCGGCGCTTCTCGACCAGGCCGTGGCGCTGGCGGCGCGCCAGATCGCCGAACCGGCCTATCCCGATGCGGTCTGGCAGCGCGAACGCCAGCGCCTGCAGGCCGCGCTCAAGGAGTCCTACACCCGCCCGGCCAGCGTGATTGGCCGGGCCTATTCAAAGGCCGTCTATGGCCAGCATCCTTATGGCTATGAAATGACCGAAGCGACGCTGGCGGCCATCAGCGTCGCGGACCTGCAGGCCGCGCATGCCGCCGGCGTCGTCGCCTGCCGCGCGCGCATCAGCATGGTCGGTGCCGTCACGCGTGTACAGGCCGATGCGATGGCCGCGCGCCTGCTGTCGCGCCTGCCTTCGGTGCCCTGCGCCAGCCTGCCGCCGCTGCCGGCCGTGCCCGATGTGGCGCCGCTCGCGCAGGCGGAGGAAAAAGCCATTCCCTTTGATTCGGCGCAGGCGCATCTGCTGATCGGCCAGCCCGGCTTCAGGCGCGCCGACCCCGACTATTTCCCGCTGACGGTCGGCAACTACATTCTGGGCGGCGGTGGTTTCGTCTCGCGCCTGACGAATGAAGTGCGCGAAAAGCGCGGACTGACCTACGGCATATCCAGCTCGTTCTCGCCGGGCCTGCATGCCGGCAGCTTCACCGTCGGCCTGCAGACGCGCCCCGACCAGGCGGCGCAGTCGGTGCAGATTGCCCGGCAGGTGGTGGGCGACTTCGTGGCCAGCGGCCCGACCGAAGCGGAATTGAAAGCCGCCAAGGACAACCTGGTCGGCGGCTT
This sequence comes from Polaromonas sp. DSP2-3-2b2, assembly GCF_049895905.1. Classification (NCBI taxonomy): domain Bacteria; kingdom Pseudomonadati; phylum Pseudomonadota; class Betaproteobacteria; order Burkholderiales; family Comamonadaceae; genus Polaromonas; species Polaromonas sp. DSP2-3-2b2. The sequence goes on from NZ_JAFCTH010000005.1 coordinate 156,810, forward strand.
TGCGCTGCGCATCGACAGCAACCGCAAGCTGCTGGGCAACCTGGCCGGCATCGCCTGGAATGACTTGCCGCTTGATTACCTCGACACCTGGACGCGGCAGGTCGAAAAAGTCACCGTGGCCGACATCAAGGCGGCTTTTGCGCGCAAGCTGCAGCCCGAGAAAATGGTGACTGTTATTCTCGGAGCCGCAAAATGAAATACACACCCAAACCCATCGCCCCCGAGACTGCGCCCAAGCCTTCGGCCAAGGCCAACACCGTCAAGCCCAAGGGCACCGCCCACCTCAAGCCGTCCGGCGAAATCCGCATCATCGGCGGACAGTACCGGCGCACCAAGCTGACCGTGCCGAACCATCCCGGCCTGCGCCCCACGCCCGACCGGGTGCGCGAAACGCTGTTCAACTGGCTCGGCCAAGACCTGACCGGCTGGCGCTGCGCCGACGTGTTTGCCGGCACCGGCGTGCTCGGTTTCGAGGCCGCCTCGCGCGGCGCCGCCGATGTGCTGCTGTGCGAGCAGGACCCCGGGCTGGTCGTGCAACTCAAGGCGGTGCAGGCCAGGCTCAAGGCCAGCATGGTGCGCATCGAGCGCGGCGACGGGCTGAGCGCGCTCAAGCGGCTGGACGCCGGCAGTATGCAGCTGGTGCTGATCGATCCGCCTTTCGACTCCAGCGTGTTCGAGCCGGCGCTCAAGGCCGCCGCCCAGGCGATCAGCCCGAGCGGCCTGGTGTACCTGGAAGCGCCACGCGTCTGGCAGGACGACGAATTGCTGCCGCTGGGGCTCAAGGTCCACCGCAGCGCCAAGGCCGGCGCGGTGCATTTTCATTTGCTGGCCAAAAGCGATCTGCCGGCAGAGCCCCTGCCGGCCTGAGCCGGGTCGGGTGCAAGCGCCTCAAGCGTCCGCATGGCCTGCAGGGTTGCACCCGGTGCCGGGGCGGCCCAGGCGGGGGGCAAGGGCATAATTCGGCCTATGTCCACCCCCCGCATTGCTGTTTATTCCGGCACTTTTGATCCGTTCACCCTTGGTCATGGCGACGTGGTGCGCCGCGCCGCCGGGCTGTTTGACCAGCTGGTCATCGCGGTGGCCGTTGCCCATCACAAAAAGACACTGTTTTCACTGGATGCGCGCGTGCAGCAAGTGCGAGACGCTACTGAAAGCATAGCGGGCATCCGGGTGCTGCCGTTTGACGGCCTGATCATGGATTTTTGCGCCGCGCAAAACGCCTGCGCCGTGGTGCGCGGCATTCGCAACCTCACCGACTTCGACTACGAAGCCCAGATGGCCGCGATGAACCGCAAGCTGCGGCCGCAGGTCGAAACCGTGTTCCTGCTGCCCGATGCGTCGCTGGCCTGCATCAGCAGCACGCTGGTGCGCGAGATCAGCAAACTGGGCGGCGATGTGGGCCAGATGGTGAGCCCGGCCATCGCGGCCGCGCTGGCCTTCGTTCACGCGAAACAGGGAGATTGATTCCATGGCCCTCTTGATCACCGACGAATGCATCAACTGCGACGTGTGCGAGCCCGAATGCCCGAACGAGGCGATTTTCCTGGGCGCCGAGATCTACGAGATCGACCCGAACAAATGCACCGAATGCGTCGGCCATTTCGACGAGCCGCAGTGCGTGCAGGTCTGCCCGGTGGCCTGCATCCCGGTCGATCCGCAGCACCGCGAAACCAGGGAAACGCTGTGGGAGAAATACCACCGGCTGCAAGCCGTCATCCCAGTCATCCCGGTCGTTCTGGTGCGCTGATGCCGCTGGCGCTCAATTTGTGCATCAAATAGGCGCTTTACGCACGGCTAGCGTGCGCAAGCAGCTATCAAAATAATAGTGATTGCTAAACGGGCTTAGGCACGCTTGCGGTCGTGTCGGTAGCAGCAGCATCCGGCATGGCTGCAGGACGGGGCGGTTTCGGGCGTGGCGGCTGGCTGGTGTGAATCAGCATCATGGCCTTTTCCATCTCGCCTTTGAGCAGTTCGGGCACCGCCTTCAGGCTGCGCGCTATGCAGTCTTCGATGGCCACGCGGTGTTCCTGCGAAGGCTTTTTCAGCACCCAGTTGATGACTTCAGCCTTCACGCCCGGGTGGCCCACGCCAATGCGCAGGCGCCAGTAGTCGGCCGAGCCGAGCTGCGCATGGATATCGCGCAGGCCGTTGTGGCCGGCATGGCTGCCGCCGAACTTGAGCTTGACCTGGCCGGGAACGATGTCGAGTTCGTCATGCGCGACCAGCACCTCGCCGGGTGAAATCTTGAAGAACCGCGCCAGCGCCGCCACCGACTTGCCCGACAGGTTCATGAAGGTCAGCGGCTTGAGCAGCCAGACTGTCTGGCCGTTGACCGTGGTGCGGGCGACCTGGCCGTGGTAATTCTTGTCCAGGCTGAGCGGCGCCTTCAACTCTTGCGAGAGCGCGTCAATCCACCAGAAGCCGGCATTGTGGCGCGTGGCTTCGTACTCAGGGCCTGGGTTGCCCAGGCCGACAAACAGCTTGATCATGGGGTGTGCAAAAAAGAAAGGGGGAGGGCGGCAAAGCGTAGCAGAAGCGCACAGCATGAAAAAAGCCCTTTGCCTCGCGGGAGGAAAAGGGCTTTGGACCACTGCCTGGGCAAGACCTTTTCAGGCTGTTGCCGCAAGCCGGGAATTACTTCTTGGCAGCAGGCTTGGCCGCAGCGGCTGCCGGTTTGGCGGCAGGCTTGGCACCGGGCTTGCCCTTGGCTGCCTTGGGATCGACCACCACGGGAGCGGCTTCAACTTCTTCAACGATAGGCGTGACCGACACCATGACCGGATTGACCTGGCCCTTGAGTGCTGCCTTGACGCGCTTTGGCAGAACGATGTCCTTGACATGCAGCGACTTGCCCTTGGACAGGCCGCCGAGGTCGACCGCGATGAAGTCGGGAATGTCGGCCGGGAAGCAGACAACCGTCATCTCGGTCAGCACATGGGTGACCAGGCAGTTTTCCGTCTTGACGGCTGGGGATTCTTCCTCGCCGCTGTAGTGCACGGGCACTTTCACAGTCATGCGGGTGCGCGCTTCAACGCGCTGGAAGTCAATGTGCTGGACTTGCTGCTTGTACGGGTGCATTTGCAGGTCACGCAGCAGAACCTTGTGTTCCTTGCCGCTAAGTTCCATCTCCAGGATGGAACCGTGGAAAGCTTCCTTCTTGATGGCGTGCCACAAGGCGTTGTGATCGATTTCGATCAGGATCGGCTCGGCGGTACCGCCGTAAACAATACCGGGCGTGCGGCCGGTGATGCGGAGACGGCGGCTCGCACCCGTGCCCTGCTTTGCGCGCTCAAAAGCGACGAATTTCATAATCTTCTCCAAAATGGGCGGACCGCGACCAGTCTCACCCTGACTTCAAAAGACTGCCCAGTGCTGGAACCTTGCAAGGTCCTGTCGCTGCGCAGCCGGCTTTTTTGCTTCAGATCAGATCAGGCTGGTCTTGATCCGAGAACAAACTCATGACCGACTCTCCCTTGGCGATGCGCTGCATGGTTTCAGCGATCAGCGGAGCCACGGAGAGCTGGCGAATTTTTTTGCAGGCCAGCGCGTTGGCGTTCAGCGGAATGGTGTTGGTGACAACGACTTCATCAAGTGCGTCGCCCTGCGTGATGCGCTCGATGGCCGGCCCCGAGAAAATCGGGTGGGTGCAGTAGGCATAAACTTTCTTGGCGCCGCGCTCTTTCAGCACTTCGGCCGCCTTGACCAGCGTGCCGGCGGTGTCGATCATGTCGTCCATGATCACGCAGTTGCGGCCTTCGATGTCGCCGATCACATGCATGACTTCGGACACATTGGCCTTGGGGCGGCGCTTGTCGATGATTGCCATGTCGCAGCCCAGCTGCTTGGCCAGCGCACGGGCGCGCACCACGCCGCCGACATCGGGCGACACGACCATCAGGTCGGTGTAGTTTTTCTGCCGCAGGTCGCCCAGCAGCACCGGCGAGGCATAAATGTTGTCCACCGGAATGTCGAAGAAACCCTGGATCTGGTCGGCATGCAGGTCCATGGTCAAGACGCGGGTCACGCCGACGGCCTGCAGCATGTTGGCCACCACCTTGGCGGTGATCGGAACGCGAGCCGAACGCGGGCGGCGGTCCTGGCGTGCATAGCCGAAATAGGGGATCACGGCGGCGATCTGGTCGGCCGACGAGCGCTTGAGCGCGTCGACCATGATCAGCAGTTCCATCAGGTTGTCGTTGGTCGGCGCGCAGGTGGATTGCACCACGAACACGTCGCGGGCGCGGACGTTCTGCTGGATTTCGACGGTGACTTCACCATCTGAAAAACGTCCCACTTGGGCGCTACCCAGTGAGATGCCAAGGTTCTGGGCAATTTCTTCGGCTAGGCCGGGATTGGCATTGCCGGTGAAAACCATGAAGTCGGGGTGGTGCATTTGCGTATGAAGCCCAGCTGCGGACGGACTTGAAAGTGGAGTGAAATATTTGTCGAAAAAATACGCACTGAAAGTAAAGCGCAACGCGGACTTGGCAGTGAATTCCGTTGCAATCTTTCAAAACACACAGACCCGCCAGTTGCGGGTCTGAAGGAGCCGCATCATGCGGCTCCTGGATCAACTCAGACCTGCGACTGGCGGTCTGGAAATTTGGCAGGGGTGGAAGGATTCGAACCTGCGAATGCCGGAATCAAAATCCGGTGCCTTAACCAACTTGGCGACACCCCTACACAGGACAGTTGTTGTTGCCAACAACCGACCTATAACCGTTGCTTGCGAATTGCATTCCAGGAAGCCGGTAGTTTACCAACCCGCCAGGGGATGCATTTCCAGGTTCCTGCATTTGCGAGTCAACCAGTCGCCAGGGGCGTCTGCCAGATCGGCATTGTCATGAACCTGTGCAAATACAGCACTTCCCGAGCCGGTCATGCGTCCTGAAAGCTGCTGCGATTTTAACCACTCAAGTGACTGGTCAATCTGTGGGCAAAGCTTTTGCGCTACCGGCTGCAAGTCGTTATGGCCAAAGTTAAAAACCTGTCCATCAGCATATGCAGCAAAGCCTAGCATTGTAGCAGTCCCGGTGTCACGTTTCAGGTCTGGCGCATTGAAAATTTCTGGCGTCGACACGCCGACGGGTGTTTTGACCACCAAAAACCGGGCCGATGGCAGAGCAATCGGCGTGATTTCCTCGCCAATTCCCTCGACCCAGGCGTGGCCTCCCGAAAGGAAGAAAGGCACGTCCGCGCCCAGTGAAAGCGCCAATGCACTCAGGTCTTTTTGCGGCAGGAGAACCCCCCACAGGCGCTGCAGCGCGAGCAGGCAACTCGCCGCATCGGAGGAGCCGCCGCCCATGCCGGCCTGAGACGGAATATTTTTTTCCAGGCCGATGTGAACGCCCAGCGGCGTGCCGCAGGCGGCCTGCAAGGCGCGGGCGGCGCGCACCGCCAGGTCTTCGGCCGGTAGCGCTTCGGAGGCGGTGCCGTTGGCGCTTTTCAGGTCGGTGCGGCTGATCTGCCCGTCGGTGCGCAGTTCGAAATGCAGCGTGTCGCACCAGTCGATCAGCATGAACACCGACTGCAGCAAATGGTAGCCGTCAGGCCGGCGGCCGGTGATGTGCAGGAACAGGTTGAGCTTGGCCGGAGCCGGCACGTCGTACAGCGCCTTGAGGGGCCGCGAGGAAGCAGGAAAGCGTGTCACGCTGGAAACCTTCAAAACAGTGAGCCCGTCAGGTGGGCAGGGGCTTTATTGGTCGAGCACGACGCGAAGATCAGCCTGGGGCATGGGCTGCATCCGCGTGGCGGCGATGCGGCCTTCGCCGTGCCTTGAAAGATCGGCCGACCAGCCAGTGGCCGTCGCGTTGTCGCCTTGTAGCCAGGCGAACAGCGCGCCCAGCGGAACGGCAGCGCCCGTGGCCTGCGCCATCAGGGCATCGACGGATTTAAAGCGCTGGATGTTGCGGTTGCCCGAATCCAGTTCTGCTTCGCCGGGCGCCCAGCGCAGCACGCCGAGCACATTGCCCAGCGGACTGATCAGCGTCAGTTCGCCACGCTCCGACCGGCCCTTGAGTTCAAAGCCGGCCGAGAAAGACTGCTCGGGCTCGCTTTTGATATTCAAACTCATGCGCCCTGTCCACAGCTCATTTTTTAAGACTTTTATGCCATTTCCGCTTATAGGACGGGCGCAACCAGCTATAAAAATAGTAGCAAAAAGGCAGCCGTGAAGAAGCAGGGCGCGCAGCCGGTTGGTGAAGTGCAAGGCGGTTCCCGGTTTATGGCGTCACCTTGAGGCGTTTGAGCGTCTCAAGCAGCGTTTCATTGTCAGCATTGATGAGCTGGCCTTCTTTCCAGATGGCCAGGGCGCGGTCCCGCTGCCCCAGGCCCCAGAGCACTTCGCCGAAGTGCGCGGCAATTTCAGCGTCGGGCCTGGCTTTGAAAGCGGCCTCGAAAATCTGCACCGATTCAAGCGAGTTGCCCAGGCGAAATTCGACCCATCCCAGGCTGTCTTTGATGAAGGGGTCGCTTGGTGCGAACTCGATCGCCTTGCGGATCAGATCGCGTGCTTCGGTGAGACGGACATTGCGATCGGCCAGTGAATAACCCAGCGCGTTGTAAGCATGGTGGTAGTCTGGTTTGAGCTGGATCACCTGGCGCAGCAGACGCTCCATTTCGTCAAGCAAACCGAGCTTTTCAGCCACCATCGACTGCTCGTACAGCAGGTCGGTATCTTCGGGTGTCTTGGCCAGCGCCTGCGCCAGAAGTTCATGGGCTTGGCGGTATTGCTTGAATTCGCGCAGCAGGCCAACTTCGGCGTTGAGTTTGAGTCGTGCTTCCTCGGGCGTGCGTTCGGGCAGCGCGCGGATCAGGCGGCGGCCTTCCTCGATCTTGCCCTGGCTGGCCAAAATTGAGGCGCGGCGGGTTTGCGCCTGCGTCAGATCGGCGGAGTTTTCAATCTTGCCGAGCCAGCTTTCGGCCGCCGCATAGTCCTTGCGCTTTTCGGCCAGCTGCGATAGCGACAAATAAGCCTGCGCCAGACCAGGGTTGCGTTCGGCCTGCGGCGTCTGTCCGGCCAGCGCCACATAGCGTTCCAGCGAAGCCTGGGCTGCAGCCAGCTGGTTGTCCTGCACCTGCAGCGAACCCAGCACCAGCCAGCCTTCCGGGTAGTCGGGCTTCTCGCTCGTCACGATCTGCAGCTGCGCGCTGGCTTCGGCATAGCGCTGGGCGTCGAGCAGCACGCGGGCATAGACCATGCGGATTTCAGGCAGCGCTTTGGACGGGCTTTGGCCATCGGCCAGGTAATTTTTGACCAGCTTTTCGGCTTCGGGCTGCTTCGGATCGATCAGTTCGAGTGCCACCACCACCGGGCCTTCGGCGCGCGGATCGGCTGCCTGGCCGCGCTGGGCCGCCTCGAAGGCGCCTGGCTTGTCGTCCGCAGCCAGCCGCATCCGTCCGACCGTGGTCCAGGCGGCGCTGGCCGTGGCGGGATTGGCCAGGGAGTCGGCCAGAGCGGTTTCGACCACGCTGGCCGCCAGCTTGCGGTCGCTGGCGCGGGCATAAGCGCGCGGCATGGCAGCCAGCACGGCCAGGCGCTCGGCATCGGGCGCCATTTTGAGCTCGGTTTTCAAGGGCTCGACGGTATCGGCAATACGGTTCAGCGCAATCAGGATCTGCAGGACATAGCGGTTGGCCTCGCGGGACGCGGGCAGCTGCTGCTTCCACGCCAGCGCGGCCTGCAATGCCGCATCGCCGGAGCGGGCCTGCAGGGCAATGTCGGTGGCCCGCTGGTAAAGCTGGGCATCGCCGGTTTTTCGGGCAGCGTCCAGCAGCAGGGCAAAGCCAGCGGCAGGCTCACCCTCTTGAGCCGTGAGCTCGCCGACCAGTAATTGGTAGAACAGCTCGCTGTCAAGCGTAGACACGATCGCCGATGCTTGCGCCGCCCTGGCTTCGGAAAGGCCCGGGACTGCGGCAGGCTTGGCCGGGGCGGGGGTCTGGGGCATCGTGGCTTGCGCCAACACCAGCGGAGCAGCAAGGCACAGGCAGGCAAAGGCAAAGCCGGATTTTTTCTTCATCAGCCCATGATAATTGAAGGCTTCCGCCGGTGCTTTGCGCTGGTCATGCACCCCGGGACTGAAATTGCGTCCTCTTGTGCCAGGCTTTGCAAGCCCCCATGTTTTCCTGAAGAGTTTTAAACACATGCCTGAACTGCCCGAAGTTGAAGTCACCCGCCTGAGCTTTGCCGACCGCATTGCGGGCGCCCGCATCGAAGACGTGGTGGTCGGCAAGCCCCTGCGCTGGCCGCTGGGCTGCGAGCCGACGCAGTTGCACGGCCAGCAGGTGCTGGCGGTGCGCCGCCGTGGCAAGTATTTGTTGCTCGACCTGAGCGAAGGCCTGCTGCTGATGCACCTGGGCATGTCGGGCAGTGTCAGTTTTAGCGCCAACCTGCCGCTGGCAGGCAAGCATGACCATTTTGACCTGGTGACCAGCCTGGGCACCTTGCGCTTGCACGACCCCCGGCGCTTCGGGGCCGTGGTTCATACGCCGGGTGAAGCGCATCCTGCGGCGCAAAAGCTGCTGGGCCGGCTGGGTGTCGAGCCGCTGAGCGAGGCGTTTGACGCGCTGGTGTTTTACCAGTGGCTCCACGCTCGCAATACCGCCATCAAGCCATTGCTGCTGGCGGGCCAGGCGGTGGTCGGCGTCGGCAACATCTATGCGTCCGAGGCTTTGTTTCTGGCGGGCATTCGCCCCACCACCCGGGCATCGCGGATCAGCAAGCCACGCGCTGCCCGGCTGCACCGCGCGATCCAGACGGTACTGACGAATGCGGTGGCCAAGGGCGGCAGCACGCTCAGGGATTTTTCCAATGCCGATGGCGAGGCGGGCCATTTTCAGCTGGACGCCATGGTCTACGACCGGGCCGGCTTGCCGTGCCGGGTCTGCGCCGCGCCGATCAAGAGTATCCGGCAGGGCCAGCGGTCCACCTTCTATTGCGCCACCTGCCAGAAACCCTGAGTGTTTCAACGCGGCCGGCCGGGGGCCGGTGCTATATTGCCTTGACCATTTTTATGACCATAACGCATGTCTTTCAACAAACAGTTTGACCAGCATGGCGCCTGGCGGCGTGAATTCGCCTTGCGCCTCAAACTGCTGGCCCAGTGGTTGAAAGAGCAGGGCCTGCTCAACGCGGCGGTCGAAGACCGGATGCGCAAGCTGCAGGCACAGTTGCGCTCCGACAAGGTCATGGTGGCATTCGTTGCGGAGTTCTCGCGCGGAAAGTCCGAGCTGGTCAATGCCATTTTCTTTGCCGGTTATGGCCGCCGCATCATGCCGGCAAGCGCCGGGCGGACCACCATGTGTCCGACTGAACTGGGCTATGACCCCGACATGGTGCCTTGCCTGCGCCTGTTGCCTATCGAGACGCGGCTGCAGCCGCAGGCTCTGGTCGAGTGGCGCCTGGTGCCTGAAAAATGGCTTCAGATCGATCTGGAGGTGGACAACCCCGCCCAGCTGGCGGATGCGCTCCAGAAGGTCGCCGAAGTGCGGCATGTGTCACTGGAGCAGGCCCGCGCCCTAGGCTTCTGGAATGACAGCAGTCTTGATGACAATCCGCCGGTGGCGGCCGATGGCCGGGTCGAGGTGCCGAAATGGCGCCATGCGCTGATCAATATTGCCCATCCGCTGCTCAGGCAGGGGCTGGTGATTCTTGACACGCCGGGGCTCAACGCCATCGGCGCGGAGCCCGAACTGACGGTCAGCCTGATTCCGCAGGCGCATGCCGTCGTCTTCATCCTGGCGGCCGACACGGGCGTGACCCGGTCCGACCTGTCCATCTGGCGGGAGCATCTGGCCAGCGGCGCAAAAGGCAGCGACAACCGGCTGGTCGTGCTCAACAAGATTGACACCTTGTGGGACGCGCTGAGCACGCCCGAACAGGTCCAGGCGCAAATCGACCGGCAAACGGCAAGCTCGGCCGAGATCCTGGGCTTGCAAAGCTCGCAGGTCTTTGCCGTGTCGGCGCAAAAGGGACTGGTTGCCAAAGTCACGCACGATGACGCGCTGTTGCAGGCCAGCCAGCTGCCGGCGCTTGAAGCGGCCCTGGCCAATAGCTTGATGGGCCAGCGGCAGAACATCCTGCGCGCGGCCGTCGCCGACAGCATTCAGGAGCTTAAAAGCGAGGCCGCGCGCGCACTGAACATGCGCCGTCGCGACCAAACCGAACAGATGCTCGAACTGCGCGGCCTGCGGGGAAAAAACAGCACGGTCATCGGGCACATGCGCAAACGGATCGAGCACGAGCAGGCCGAGTTTTCAGGCAGTAGCGCCAGGGTGCATGCGATTCGTTCGGTGCATAACGCCTTGCTGGGCGATGTCGCCCGTTTGCTGGGCATGCCGACGCTCAGGGCCGAACTCGCCGGGTTGACCGCTGCGCTCAAGCAGCCCGGCATCAAGCTGCGCCTGAAAAAAACCTATGGAGAAACGTTTTCGAGCTTGCGCGAAACCTTGCACCAGGCGCAAACGATCACGGCTGAAATACAGGTGATGCTGGATTCGGCCTTCCGGCAGATCAACGCAGAATTTGGTTTTTCGCTGCAGGCGGGGCGGGCGCCGGATATGACGCAATATGCGCAGGACCTTGAACTGATCGAGCGCAGCCATCTGCAATACCTGAGTCTGGGCAATGTGCTGCGGCTTGCGCAGGCCGGGTTTTCCGAGCGGCTGGTGCGTGCGCTGAGCAGCCGCCTGCGCATGGTTTTTGAGTCTGCCCTGGGTGAAGTAGAAGTGTGGAACCAGTCAGCGTCCGCGCAACTCGATGCGCAAATGCGCGAACGGCGCCAGGGGTTTTCCAGGCGCCTCGAAGCCATAGCGCGCATTGAGCAGGCCGCGTCAACGCTGGATGAACGAATTGCCGAACTGGAGGAGCAGGAACTCCGGCTTCGAGCGCTGGACGCCCGGCTGGGCGACTTGACCTTGCAGCTTCTGGACGTTCAGCCTTTGCCTTTTGCGTTTCAGGCTCACCGGAACCAGCCAATTGATGCTGCGGGTGAACCCCTGGCTGAATTGACATGATGCGTGGTAAATCAGATACCGGCGGCCTGCTTCAAGCAAGTAACCTCCCGGAAGCCGGCTCTTTTGTTCCGTCTTCGTTCGCGAACGAAATCGTGCATTGGCAGCAAAGCCATGGACGCAACAGCCTGCCATGGCAGAACACGCGCGATCCCTACCGGGTCTGGCTGTCTGAAATCATGCTGCAGCAGACCCAGGTGGCCACGGTCCTGGCGTATTTCGGACGGTTTGTTCAGCGCTTTCCCCATGTGGGCGATCTGGCTGCTGCTTCCGAGGACGAGGTGATGTCATTGTGGAGCGGCCTGGGCTATTACAGCCGCGCGCGCAACCTGCATCGCTGCGCGCAAGACGTGATGGCGCTGCACCACGGGCAGTTTCCAGCCACCGCCGAGCAACTCCAGACCTTGCCGGGCATAGGCCGCTCGACCGCCGCCGCCATCGCTTCATTCTGCTTCGGGGAACGGGTCGCCATTCTGGACGGAAACGTCAAGCGGGTGCTCGCGCGGGTGCTTGGTTTTTCTGGCGATCTGGCGCAGGGCGCCCAGGAGCGCGCGCTCTGGAACCTAGCCACTGAACTGCTACCGCATGAAGACTTGGCGCAGGCCATGCCGCGCTACACCCAGGGGTTGATGGACCTGGGCGCCACCATTTGCACCGGCCGGCAGCCGAAGTGCCTGTTGTGCCCGGTGCAGGCGCTGTGCCGTGGACGAGCGCAAGGCAATCCTGAAAAATTCCCCGTCAAGACCCGCAAGCTCAAGCGCAGCGCCCAGTCGATCAGCCTGCTGTGGGCGCAACGGCCCGACGGTTCGGTGTGGCTTGAAAAGCGTCCCGCCACCGGCATCTGGAGCGGGCTTTATTGCCTGCCGGTGTTTGAAAGCGATGACGCGTTCAAGTCGCTGCTGCCTGAAAACCTTGAGGGCCGCATCGAGGCGCTGCCAGCCTTTGTCCATGTCCTGACGCACAAGGATCTGCATTTGTCGCCGTGGATTGCAGGCTTTCATGCCGACCAGCCCATGCCTGAGGCGATGGTTTCTGAAACCCGTCCTGCCGCGTGGTTCAGTCCTGAAGCATGGCCGGCGCTGGGCTTGCCCGCGCCCATCCGCAAGCTGCTGGCGCAGGATGCCTTCGACCCATCGGATTCGTTTTAACCAAAAAGCAATTTTTTAAGCACCAAATATGGCTCTTGCGCATGACTGGTATGCGCAAGCAGCTATGAATTCAGCAGCGAAAAGTATGCAGTCGCGGTGAAGCAAGGGCAGGGAAATTTCGCACCCGTGTTGATCCCGGCCGATCAGCCCGCTTCGAGTTCGCGGTGCCGTTTCAGCGTCGGCCAATCCTTGCCAAAGGCCGCTGCCAGCGCTTCCACCAGGTAAACCGAACGATGCTGGCCGCCCGTGCAGCCCACCGCCACCGTGACATAGCTCCGGTGGTCGCGGGCCAAGGCTTGCAGCCAGTGGCCGAGGAATTGCTCGATATGCCGGAGCATGTCGTCCACCTTCGAATGCGTTCTCAGAAAGTCGGCCACCGGCTGGTCGAGCCCGGTCTGGTGCCGCAGCCCTGGTTCGTAATGGGGGTTGGGCAGCATGCGGACGTCAAACACATAATCGGCATCGAGCGGCACACCGCGCTTGAAGGCAAACGACTCAAACACCAGCGTCAGCTGACGGCCCGGATGCTGCAGAAGCGATTTAACGTAGCCCTGCAACTGGGCCGACCGGATCATGCTGGTGTCGATCACATGCGCCTGCTCGCGCATCTCACCCAGCAGATTGCGTTCCAGTTCAATGGCATCGACCAGCGCCCGGTGCTGGTCGGTGGCGTCGATTCTCGACAGCGGATGGAGCCGCCTGGTTTCTGAAAAACGCCGAACCAGCGTGTCGGTGTTGGCATCAAGGAAGAGCGACTGCACTTGCACGCCCTGGGCCTTCAATTCCCTGAGTTGCTGCGGCACCAGCGGCAGCGACGTTGCGCTCCTGACATCCATGGCAATGGCGAGCTTCGGAGCGTTGTGCGGCCGCTTCAAGGCAACAAACGGCGAAAGCAGTTCCGGCGGAAGGTTGTCCACGCAGTAGTAACCTGCATCTTCGAGCGCATGAAGCGCGACCGACTTGCCGGAGCCCGACATGCCGGTGATAAGAATCATTTCTATCACGTCAACCTTTCGCCATGTGACAAACGCCGTTCAGCCCTGGGGCGGTGATGGCGGAACGGTGAATTCGGGTAATTCAGAAGACAGATGTTCATGCGCCAATGGTATCAAGCAGGGTAACTAAATTCCCTCTTCAGGGGATTGGCCCAACATTTCAGTGGCATGCGCAAGCGTGGCACCTGAAAGGCGTTCCCCGCCCAGCATTCGCGCAATTTCGGTCACGCGCAGCTTGCCGGTCACATGCTCGACGGTGCTCAGCGTGGTGCCCTGTTCCGAATGTTTGGACACCACGAGATGCTGGTGGGCGAAAGCGGCGACCTGCGGCAAATGCGTCACCGCCATCACCTGCCGGTCCTGGCCGAGTTGCCGCATCAGCCGGCCAACGGTTTGCGCGACCGTGCCGCCCACCCCGGAATCGACCTCGTCAAAAACAAGTGTCTGGGCCTGCCCCAACTGGCTGGTGGTGACGGCAATGGCCAGCGCGATGCGGGACAACTCGCCGCCCGAAGCCACCTTGGCCACCGGCCTGGGGGTGCTGCCGCTGTGTCCGGCGACCAAGAACTCGGCCTGCTCCAGCCCGTGCTGCGCCGGCTGTTCCGCTGGCGCAAGCACCACTTCAAACCTGCCGCCCTGCATGCCCAGCCCTTGCATGGCCTGGGTGATGGCCTTGGCCAGCAAGGGCGCCGCTTGGCTGCGCAGGCGCGAAACCTCGCTAGCCTCCACCAGGTACTCGGCTTTGGCCTGATTCTCTTTTCTTTCAAGCTGCGCCAAGTCAGCTGCCTCGTCCAGTGCGCGCAGTTCGGCCTTCCACGATGCCAGCAGTTCAGGCAGTTCGGCAGGCGCCCGCTTGTAGCGACGCGCCAGGCTGATCCATTGCGCCAGGCGTTGGTCCAGTTCGGCCAGCCGCAGGGGGTCCAGTTCCGCATCCCGGGCATAGGTGCGCAAGGAATGCACCGCGTCGTCCATTTGTGCAAGGGCCGTGTTCAAGACCTCAGCCAGTTCCTTGAATTCCGGCTCGATATGTGCCTGTTTTTCCAATGCATGAATGGCTCGGCTCAGCAGCGTCAGGGCGTTGTCATCGGCTTCCCGCAAGGCATCGACCGCCGTTTGCACGGCATCGCGCAAGTCCTGCATGTTTGACAGCCGCCCGTGCTGGGCATTGAGTTCTTCCCATTCATGCGCGCCAGGCGCCAGTTTGCCCAGTTCCCCAATCTGCCACGCCAGCCGTTCGCGGTCACGCTCCAGGCTCTCCTGAGCCTCTTTGGCCTGAGCGAGGGTTCTTTGCGCCAGGCGCCATTCCTGCCAGCGCAGCGAAAGCAGGTCGGTCGAAACCCCTGCATATGAGTCCAGCAGGCCGCGAACAGCGTCGGGGCGCGTGAGGCTTTGCCAGGCATGCTGGCCATGAATGTCCACCAGTTGGCTGCCGATGTCTTTGAGCTGCGTGACGGTGACCGCGCTGCCGTTGATCCATGCCCGGCTTTTGCCCTGTGCGTCAACCATGCGGCGCAGCAGCAGGGTGTCGCTGGATTCCAGACCGGCCTGCTCCAGCCACGGCGCCAGCCGGGCAGGGCTGTCAAATTCTGCACTGATTTCGCAGCGCGCGGCGCCCTCGCGCACCACGCCCGCGTCGGAACGTGCGCCTAGCACCAGTTGCAGTGCGCCAACCAGTATCGACTTGCCAGCGCCGGTTTCGCCAGTTAGCGCCGTGAATCCGTCCATCAGGTCAAGATCGAGTTCGCGCACAATCACGAAATCACGCAGGGCAATGCTTTTAAGGCTCATATTTCGGTGCAGGTGAACGCCGGGCGGCAGCGCTCAAGCCACGACGCCTTCGTTCCAGTGAAGCTTCTTGCGCAGCGTGTCGAAGTAGCTCCAGCCATTGGGATGCAAAAAGCGCATCTGGAACTCCGAGCGCCTGACGATGATCCGGTCGCCATGCAGCAAGCTGGCCAGCGACTGCATGTCAAAGCTGGCGCTTGCATCCCGGCCTGCTACCAGTTCAATAGCAACCTCTCCAGTGTCTGAAAGCACAATGGGCCGATTTGACAAGGTGTGCGGGGCAATGGGCACCAGTACCCAGCCGCCAATGGATGGGTGTAGCAACGGACCGCCCGCTGAAAGTGCGTAGGCCGTTGAACCGGTGGGCGAGGCAATGATCAGGCCGTCGGCTCGCTGGTTCGCCACAAAGCGGCCATCGACTTCAACGCGCAGCTCGACCATGCCGGAGGTCGCACCACGGTTGACCACGACGTCGTTCATCGCCGTTGCGCTGAAAACGCAGCGGCCATCGCGCATCACCTTGGCTTCCATCATCCAGCGCCGGTCTTCCTCGAACTCTCCACGCAGCATCGGCGTCAGGGTGTTTTGATAATCTTCAAAGGCAATGTCGGTGATGAAGCCCAGCCGCCCCTGGTTGATGCCGACCACGGGCACGCCAAACTGGGCCAGCAAGCGCCCGATGCCCAGCATGGTGCCGTCGCCGCCCACCACCAGGGCCAGGTCGCACTGCGCACCTATTCCGGCCGCGTCGAGCGTCGGGAACTGGTTCAAGCCGGTATTGCGCGCCGTGTCTTCCTCCAGCGCCACGTCGCAACCCTGCGAGCCCAGGAAATGCGCAATGTCTTCCAGGGCAGAACGGGAGCCTTGGGCCTGGTACTTGCCGATCAGTGCGACATGACGGAATTGCGACTTCATCGTCAAATTACATCACAACCCGCCGATCAAGCTTCGTAGAATGTCCTCATGCTTGATAGTCGCGCCCGTTTGTTGTTGAAAGCGCTGGTTGAGCGCTATATTGCCGATGGCCAGCCGGTCGGTTCGCGCACGCTTTCCAAGGCTTCCGGCCTGGAGTTGTCGCCCGCCACGATCCGCAACGTGATGAGCGACCTGGAGGATCTGGGCCTGATCGTCAGCCCGCATACGTCCGCCGGCCGGATTCCAACAGCGCGGGGCTATCGCCTGTTTGTCGACACCATGCTGACCACCCAGCGCGACCCGCTGACGGTGGCCGGCCAGATGGCACGTATTGCACCGGACCAGCCGCTCAAGGTCATCAGCAATGCCGCGCACATGCTGTCGAGCCTGTCGCAGTTTGTCGGCGTGGTGATGGCGCCGCGCCGCACGTCGGTGTTCCGGCATATCGAGTTCTTGCGCCTGTCTGAAAAGCGCTTTCTGGTGATCATCGTTTCGCCCGACGGCGATGTGCAAAACCGCGTCATCTTCACCGAAACCGACTACACCGCCTCGCAATTGATCGAAGCGTCGAATTTTCTCAATTCGCACTACGCCGGCATGGCGATCGAAGAAGTGCGCGAGCGGCTAAAGAGCGAAGTGGACGTGCTCAGGGGTGAGATTGCTGCGTTGATGCAGGAAGCGGTCGTGGTGAGTTCTGAGGCCATCGAGTCGCGCGATGAAGTGGTCGTTTCAGGCGAGCGCAACCTGCTGGCGGTCAGTGATTTTTCTGGCGACATGGGCAACCTTCGAAAGCTGTTCGATCTGTTCGAGCAGAAGGCGCAACTGATGCGCCTGCTCGACGTTTCCAGCCGTGCCGAAGGTGTGCGGATCTACATCGGTGGCGAAAGCCAGGTGATTCCATACCATGAATTGTCGGTAGTCACGGCGCCTTACGAGGTCGACGGCCAGGTCGTGGGAACGCTGGGTGTGATTGGCCCGATGCGCATGCCCTACGAAAAGATGATCCAGATTGTCGACATCACCTCCAAGCTGGTCAGCACGGCGCTTAGCCACAGCAAATAGAGCCACTACAATCTGTCGGTGGAAGGGGCGTTAGCTCAGTTGGTTAGAGCAGAGGACTCATAATCCTTTGGTCCACGGTTCAAGTCCGTGACGCCCTACCACGCCAGATATGGAAAATTCGAGCCTTCCGAGCAGGTATTCGACACGCCAGCGCTGGCGGCGCATCGAGTTGGCGACTTGCGCGGCCCTCACTTCCTGACGCTGGGCGATCCAATGTGACTGAGGGATTATTGGGTTGCCGCAATGGCGCCAATCCAGGCCGCAATAATTAAGCATGGATCCAAACATTGCTTCATTCAAAATTCCAGAGTCGGTCTTGGTCATCATTTACACGTCACAACTTGATGTGCTACTGATCGAACGCGCTGACCATCCAGGTTTCTGGCAGAGCGTTACCGGCTCAAAAGATATGCTAGATGAGCCCCTACTGCAAACGGCGCTGCGTGAGGTTGAAGAGGAAACCGGCATTGTTGCCACGCCGGCCCAAATGCAAGACTGGTGTCTCTCGAACGTGTATGACATCTATCCGGCTTGGCGCCATCGCTATTCGCCTGGCGTGACACGCAATACCGAGCATGTCTTTGGTCTCTGCCTGCCTGAAAGTTGCGCAGTCAGGCTCAGTCCCCGGGAACATACCGCTTCGCAATGGATGGCGCATCAGAGGGCTGCGGAAAAATGCTTTTCGCCCTCCAATGCCGAGGCGATTTTGCTGTTGCCAAGGTTCATGAATTCAGTCGTTTGAATGGACGTGGAAGCGTTGGCGAATTCCCAAGCCGTTAACGTGGCTGGCAACCCTCACACTTCTCGGTTCCAATAGCTTGATGTCAATCGATTTGCTGTTTTTCAAGGGGTTTGAAGCTTTGCCCACAACTTCGTTCATCGACTAATGACATCTTCCACCAAATCCGAAACACTTCAACTGCTTGAAGGTGGTCGGGCATTGTTTCCCGCGCTTGTCCAGGCCTTCGACGGCGCTGTCAGATGGATACAGCTTGAGACCTATATTTTTGATATTCATGGGTCCGGGGCTGTCGTGGCCGATGCCCTGGTTCGGGCGGCCCAACGCGGTGTGACGGTTCAGGTGCTGGTGGATGCGGTTGGTACCGGGCCATTGCCGGACGAATGGCAGCAAAAGTTCGCCAGTTCCGGCGTTCAGTGGTGCGCTTACTCGCCGGTGGGATCAAGCTTGGGATTTCTAGTGCCTGAACGTTGGCGCAGGCTGCACCGCAAGCTGTGCGTGGTGGACGAGCGGATTGTTTTTTGCGGCGGCATCAACGTGCTGGACGATTTTTACGATCCCAACCATGGAGAACTGGAGGCGCCGCGCTTTGATTTTGCAGTGACCCTGACCGGACCATTGGCGGCTGAGGCCACCGATGCCATGGCCCTGTTGTGGTGGCGAGTGCAGGCAGGTTACAGCGCACGGCAAAGGCATTTGAATGAAGCCTGGGAGAAATTCAAGGCGGCAGGTTACGGTGGGCGTACCGATACAAAGTTGCTTGCGCAGCCCGTGGATTCGGGCCTCTCCAGCGTGGCAGGCAGTTCACGCCCCAAGGCAGCACTGGTGCTGCGCGACAACCTTCGCAATCGCCACAGCATCGAAATGGCCTACCGCAAGGCCATTGGCAAGGCGCGCCAGGAGGTCATCATTGCCAACGCTTATTTTTTGCCGGGCGGCAAATTGCGCCGTGCCCTGATGAGGGCCGCCAAGCGCGGCGTGCATGTGACATTGCTGCTGCAGGGAAAATATGAATACTTCATGCAATACCATGCCGCCCGGCCGGTGTATGGCGCACTGCTGGCCGCAGGCGTTGAAATTCACGAATACTCCACCAGCTTTTTGCATGCCAAAGTGGCTGTGGTCGACGGACACTGGGCAACGGTCGGTTCGTCTAACCTTGACCCGCTGAGCCTTCTGCTGGCCCGCGAAGCCAATGTGGTGATCGAGGACCGTGCTTTTGCCGGCGAACTCAGCGCCTGCCTGCGCGAAGCGGTCGCTCACCACGGGGCACGCATAAACCCTGCCGTGTACAGCCAGCGTCCTTTGGGCCGGCGCATTCAGGGCTGGATGGCCTATGCCTTGATGCGGCTGGCCCTGATGCTGACAGGCCAGCGCTATTGAAATAACAAACCAGTGATCGGCCTGACCAGCATAGTGAATGATATTTGCTATTTAATTCATAGCTATTAAAGCTTATCAGTAAAGCGCGGAATGTCTAAAAGGCTTAATGTTCTGCATTCAAGACATCTTTAAAGGGGGCTGGTAATATCTGCCATGCTTATGAAAACTACTACGACACTTCAGGATGTGACAGACGAAGGAACACCCGTTTCCGTCAAGATACGCGAACGCCTGGTTCAGGCACGCAAGCGTTTTCATGCCAACGACAATATTTCCAGCTTCATCGAGCCAGGCGAACTGGAACGCCTGCTTGACGAGGTGGAGGTCAAGATGCAGGGCGTTCTCGACAGTCTGGTGATCGATACCGTCGGCGACCACAACACGGGCAACACCGCACGCCGGGTTGCCAAGATGTACCTGAACGAAGTCTTCAACGGACGCTACGTAGCAGCGCCTAGCATCACCGAGTTTCCTAATGCCGAGCATCTGAACGAGTTGATGATCGTCGGACCTATTACCGTACGCAGCGCCTGTTCGCATCATTTTTGCCCAGTCATCGGCAAGATATGGATTGGCGTCATGCCCAATGAACATACCAACGTGATTGGCCTGTCCAAATACGCGCGCTTGGCCGAATGGGTCATGGGCCGTCCGCAAATTCAGGAAGAGGCCGTGGTGCAACTGGCTGACCTGATCATGGAAAAAACCCAGCCTGACGGTCTGGCCATCGTTATGGAGGCAAGCCATTACTGCATGGCATGGCGCGGCGTCAAGGACATGGACAGCAAAATGATCAATTCGGTCATGCGCGGCGTGTTTCTTAAGGACCCGACCTTGCGCCGCGAATTTCTGGCACTCATTCCAAGAAAAGGTTGACTCCATGCTGGTTCGTTTGCTTTATGCGAGTCGCGCTGTGGACGTGGGTGACGAAGCCATCTCCAGCATCCTGGCTCACTCCCGCCAGTACAACCCCAGTTTGGGTATTACCGGCATTCTTTGCTACGGTGGGGGCGTTTTTTTGCAAGCCATCGAAGGCGGTCGCATGGCTGTGAGTGAACTGTACGGACACATCCTGAAAGATCAGCGCCACAAGGATGTGGTACTGCTGGACTTTGAGGAAATCTCAGAGCGCCGCTTTGGCGGATGGACTATGGGAACGGTCAATTTGCTCAAGCTGAACCATTCCATCTTGTTGAAATATTCCGAGAAAGCCGAGCTTGACCCCTATGCAGCTTCCGGCAAAGTTTCCATGGCTCTGCTTGAAGAGCTGATGGCGACCGCTTCAATCATTGGTCGCTCCTGAAAAATAGCCAGCGAACCCGTGGGTGCCGATGGGCTACCTAAGCGGCGCAAGGACACGATGGGTACGCCAAGCTTGATTCCTGAACTATTGGTGGGTTGCGATTTCTCCTGTAGTCCCAGCAGACGTAAACCTATCGTGATGGCTTTGGGCACTTCACTGAGCGGACGCGTGCTTCTATCCGGTCTGGAACGCCTCGATTCGCTTCATGGATTTGAGCAGTGGCTGATCCAGGACCGCGACTGGCTTGGGGCGTTTGATTTCCCTTTCGGGCTGCCACGTGAACTGGTGACGCACCTGGGCTGGCCCACCCAATGGATTGCGTCGATGAATCACTATGCCGGTCTGAGCCGGCTCGAGATTCGCAACACTTTTGCGGCTTTTTGCAATGCCCGTCCCATCGGGAAAAAATTCGCCCGTCGTGCCACTGACGGGCCATCCGGCGCCAGTCCATCTATGAAGTGGGTCAACCCGCCGGTGGCCTTCATGCTTCACGCCGGCATTCCACGGCTTGTGGCCGCTGGTGTTCACATCCCCGGCCTTCACCCGGGCGACACCCGGCGTAATGCGCTGGAAGGCTATCCGGGGATGCTGGCACGTGAAGTTTTGGGAAATCGGTCCTATAAAAGCGATGACAGGGCCAAGCAGACGCCCGAGCGGCTTATTGCGCGCAAGGACCTGATCACTGCGCTGGAGCATGGACAACTGCGCCTTGGTCTGCGCCTGAAGGTCAGCCATGCTCAGCGCGATGCCTTGGTCGATGATGGAAGCGGCGACAGTCTGGACGCTGTGCTCTGTCTGATGCAGGCTGCTTGGGCAGCGCAACAGGGCGCGCCTGGATATGGCTTGCCTGCCGACATGGATGCGCTGGAAGGGTGGATCGTGACGGCCTAAGTGTCCTGATGACTGGAGCAAGATGATCGCGTTGCATCGGTTGCTTATGCTGATAGCAAAGTCAATCCGCCGCACATGCTTTTTTAATCAACGAAAAGGTTATTTCATGAGAAAAATACGTTCGCAAACCGTACAAGTTGCTTTTTTTAGCCCGAAAATCCGCGTCTTCGCTGTCGCATCGCTGGGGATTGCAATGGCGCTAAGTGGCTGCAATAAGCCCGACGACATTCAAACCCCTGGTCAAAAACTTGACTCGGCGATTGGCAAGACGGAACAAGCTGCAGCTGAAGCAAGACTGCAGGGCGAGCAGTCAGGCGCCGACGTGAAGGCTAAAACTGAGGAAACCTTTGCCAAGGCAGGTGCGGCACTGAAAAACGCCACCGAAAATGCCGAATCCTCAGCCAAGGCTGTTGCCGACAAAGCCATCAACAAAATCGATGACATGGCAATAACGACAGCCATTTCAGCGGAGTTGCTGAAGGACGCGGAAATCAAACTTTTTAAAATCAATGTCGATACAAAGGGCGGGGCAGTGGTTCTGAAAGGTAGTGTGCCAACAGACGCTGTGCGCGAAAGGGCTGCCGCGATTGCAAAAACGTTTAGCGGCGTTCAGTCGGTAGACAACCGGCTGGTTATCAAGGCCAAATGACTTCGTCCGCTGCCGCTGCATGATCGTTCGGACTGATCGCACCTTCTGACATTGTCGGAATGAGGATGTTGCTGCAAGCATACGCCGTTCATCTGAGAACAAAAAAAAGCAGGCGCGAAGATGCTTCGCTGCCTGCGTTTTTTCGCCGCCTTGAAAAGGCAGCGTGGTCGAATCCGAAAATCGATTAAGGACGAACGACGATATCGTTGCGGACGCTCCGCACGTTTTTCACGCCACGGGCAATGTTTTCGGCTTGCATCTTTTCAGCGCCTGATTTGGCGAAACCCGACAGTTGTACGGTTCCATTGAGCGTTTCGACGCTGATGGATGTTGCTGAAACAGTCTTGTCTTCGGCCATCTTTGCCTTGACAGACGTCGTGATGGCCGCATCATCAACATAGGAACCGACGGTCTCCTGGCCGCGTCCCACAGCGCAGCCGCTTCCGATAATGGTGATGCCAGCCAAGGCTGCGAATGCAATTGCGCGTGCGTATTTCATAGGGTTTCCTCTTCGAGTTGATTTGTTTAGATTAGTGCAAAGTTTAAAAAGCCTGTCGATTAACGGCACCACGCCTATCGACCAGCACCTGGAGATTTAAAGATCCAGCCAGTCTTTGAGTTCGTCAGCATGCTCTTCTTCGTCCGCCAGAATGTCTTCAAGCATTCTGCGTGTTGTAGGGTCTTTGTCGGCAAGCAGTGAGATCATCTGACGATAAGACTCCACGGCAATCCGCTCGGCGATCAAATTGACCCGGACCATGGTTTTCAAATCATTGGATTCATCATAGTCCGCGTGGCTGCGCTGCAAAAGGGTGGCGGGCGAAAAGTCAGGCTCGCCGCCCAATTGCACGATGCGCTGGGCAATACGGTCAGCGTGTGCAGACTCTTCATTGGCATGCACCATGAACTCGTCAGCGATCCGGGGTGAGGAAAGACCGCTGGCCATGAAATGATGCCGCTTGTAACGCAGCACGCATACCAGTTCAGTCGCCAGGGCATCGTTCAATAGCTTGACAATAGCTTCGCGATGCGGTCCGTAGGCGGGTGTGATTGCACCTTGGTCAAGGCTGGACCTCACGGCTTTGAGTGCCGATTCGTCAAGGCTCAGTTCATTGGCGGAGTTGGTCATATCGTTCATAGTGTTGTATCGGCGTTTCTAGAAGGCCGGATGAAAGAAGACAGCATCGTGAACAGAGTGTTCGACAAGCCTGAGGATTTGATGGCTGCCACCACCAAAGTACCCGCAGAAATCATGCGCCACGGCCTGACAACCACCAATGCGGCGCCTGCAGCAACAGAAATGCCGAGCAGATTAAAAGGGTGGGCTCTTGCGTAATCATTCAAAAGAGGGCGGGCGAGTTCTACTGCCGCACTTGCAGGATGGCGGTGCCACCACATGCGAGCCGCATACTTGATTCTGCTCGAGACACCGTGTTCGGGGTAAGCCACGCCTGAGCCTGCTACTTCGTTGACCGCATCGCTGTCGCTGTCAAACCGCTCCTCGACGTCTCGATGGTGCCGGTTCATATGCCTGACGATGGCCTTACGGCTGATAGCCAGGCGCTCTTGTGGGGTAAGTTCTACAGGAAGAGAGGCCATACCGGGTTCTTTTGATGACGTAATTCAGGAGACGGTACGTAATGCCTGCGCATCGCTGTCAATCTGGGCTTTCAGCTCTGGAAAACTCTCACTCTTCGAGGGCTTCATGGCCATCACGGCGGCGATAACTGCAAGTATCAGGGCCACGCCGGGTACAGCCACCAGCATCCAATGAAACTGGTTTTGTAAAAAGCCCAGCATTATAGCTATTCCTGCTAGCGCAAGAAAAACAGCAAGTGCCAAAATCGCCGCTATTCCTGCCACTGCACGCGCCAGCAGCTCAGAACCCGCGTTTGTTGCTTCCTTGTGGAACAGCGATCCGTACGCAGACAGGTGGTCTATGACCAGATCAGGTCTTTGTACGATCGTTGAAATAAGAGGATGCAGCATAAGTAAAAGGGTAAAAGGGCGGGGGCGTCAGCGGTAAGCAGGCACTGTCAGCAGGAAAGTTTTAATAGCGATTGTGATTGCGGTTGCGTGAACTCGAAACCAGCAATGCAACTGCTGCGCCAACCGCTGCGGCGATGAGCACCGAACGCATGGGTTGCTCGGAAACATAACGGGTGGTGGCATTTGCGGCATGCTTGAATGATTTTTCAGCGCGTTCTTTGGCTTCTGAAGCCATGTCCAAACTCTGACGGGCCATTTTTTGTGCCTTGGATGCCAGCATTTCAACCATTGGGTCGACGCTGCCACGCAACTCGCGAACCTTGCTTTCGGCCCTGTCAAGGGCTTGGTTGGCGTGCTCGCGCGTTGCCTCAATAGCCTTGCCCGCTGAATTCATCATGTCATCCGAAACTTTTTGCATTGCAGGAACTGCGTCGCGTGCCATGTTCGAGGGGCTGTTTGTGTTCATATTTTTTTTCCTTGGTGAATAAATGATGAAAAACGGTATGTGAAAGCAAGCGCTTTGGAACTGCTGTTCACTTAGGCTAGTTTTTTCTGATCAAGCTTAGAACAAAACTGACGATAGCCATGATAGCGAACAGAAAGAAAAGAATTTTGGCTATTTCCACGGCGCCCGCTGCGATTCCACCGAAGCCAAAAACTGCAGCGATCAGGGCGATCACCAAAAAGACAACGGAGTAGTGCAGCATTTGATTTTCCTAGTGGTAGCTTGGCACATGAAAAGTGCTTCTTGACTACCTAGGAGTAGCTTGGCTCCAAGGGTAGGTTTCTCCCATCGGCTTTGGACCTAAACCCCTGTCAGGGTCTAGGTTAATGCCCTGTAGGAAAAGGATGACATTTTGTAACGCACGGCTTGGCCTTTCGAGAACTTGACACTCAAGCGATTCTTCCTCTGGTCCATCAGTGCAATTTGGGCAGCACCGCACCGACCTGAGTGCCCCTGTTTTCCGCGCTGGCTACTGTCAGTTTTCCACCGGCAGCTTCTACCCGATGACGCATGCCGGCGAGGCCGTGGCTCCCGGGGCCGATGCTTTCCAGTTTGAAGCCCTTGCCGTTGTCTTTCACATCCACAGTGATGAAGTTGTCAAAGTTGTGCACGCTGATTTCCACTTGGGTGGCACTGGCATATTTGGCAATATTGGTCAACGATTCCTGGACCAGCCGGTAAACGGTCAATTGCGCTGATCCACCGAGTTCGACGGTTTCCAGGTCGGTGGTGATCGACAGCCCTGACCGTTCCTCAAATTCTCGCGCCAGAATCTCAAGTGATGCCACGAGGCCCAGATGGGAAAGTGAAGAAGGTCGAAGGTCTTCAACAATCCGTCTTTTCAAGGCAATGCCGGTGTTGAGCGTGTTGGTCAGGTGCTCAAGTCGCTCTGAGGCTTCTGGCAGGTTGTCGGCAAGCCGGGATTTGAGCCGTGCCACATCGAGCTTGGCTGCAGTAAGAAGCGCGCCGAGTTCATCGTGGAGTTCTCGCGCCAGATGGCCGCGTTCATCCTCACGTACGTTTTGAAGATGGGTAGCCAGTTCTGCCAGACTTGCCGTGCGCTCCCTGACCTGTTTTTCCAGCAGGTCCCGCTCACGCTCGAGCGTCTCCTGCTCGCGCTGGCCTGAGGCCAGCAGCGCCTTGTTTTGCATCAGGTACATGTAGAAAGCAAGTAATCCGACAAGTGCAGTTGTGGCTATGCCTATGCGAGAAAGCTGCAGGGCTTTCCTGACTTGTGCCTGGCCTTGCTCCGTCTGCTGAACGCTGCTGGCAGACAGCTTGTCCGATTGATTCCGGATGGCTTCCATCTCTTCTTTGCCTACGTCGGTGGTCAGCACAAACTTCCAGCCATCATCATTGCCCTCTTTTCGCATGCGCACGCTCAGGTCCATCTCCGCCATCTTGCGTGACACGTGACGCGACAAGGCGTCGAACTCGCCGATCAACGCTGGCTGTGAAACAAAAATCTGCTGCAAAACGTTGAGGTTCTCAGTAATATTGCCTACGACAGCCCTGTATGGCTCCAGATAGCGTGGATCGCCTGTCAGCAGGTACCCGCGCTGTCCGGTTTCCGCGTCCAGCACCTGACGCACTAGACGGGTGATGGCACTGCGTGTCTGCTGAGCCTTCTCCATGTTTTCGACTGCCTTGGTTGATTGTTGAAAACTCGCTTCGTTGATGAAAATCATGAACGTAGCCGCCAGAATGGCCAGAGGCAAGCTGATGGCGGTTTTCAACGCAGCAAATTTTTTCAAGACTAACTCCCGTTCGGTACTGGTATGGACGACTCATCAATAATGAGCAGTGATAATCAAGACAGCTGTTTTTGCCTCGGCGCTGCCTTTTGGCAGCCTGGCCAGGCGGCACAGGTTTTATAGAAAGATAGCGACATGATAAAAATTGGAATTGTGGATGACCATGCCATTGTGCGGTCGGGACTGAAGCAGTTTTTTTCGGATCAGGTGGACTTGCGTGTTGTCGGTGAAGCGGCAAGTGGGCGTGAGGCGATTGACCTGGTTCGCAATGTTGAGTTGGACATTCTTGTCATGGACCTGTCCATGCCGGGCCAGAGCGGAATTGATGCGCTGGCCATGATCCGGGCGAAGGCACCCGATGTGGGAATCTTGATCCTGAGCGGCTATCCGGAAGAACATTACGCGGTCAACCTGATTCGTCAGGGCGCTAGCGGTTATCTCAACAAGGAATGCGATCCTTCCGAGATTGTCGATGCCATTCGCGTGATTTCCCTGGGTAAGCGCTACATCACGGCTGCTGTGGCTGAGTTGCTCGCTCAACAATTGAATCGGCCAAAAGACGTGGCCGCGCACGAGCAACTGTCGGAGCGTGAATTCCAGGTTTTCCTCAAGCTTGCCAAAGGAGAAACGGCGGGCGATATTGCCAAGGCGCTTTCGCTTAGCGTCAAAACGGTTAGCACTTACCGTACCCGGGTGATGGAAAAAATGAGTCTGGCCTCCAACAGCGACCTGACCTATTACGCCTTGAAAAACAAGCTGATCGACTGAGATACTGAGCACGTCGATTCGTTCTTTTTCCGATGCTGGCCTGCCAGCGAACAAATTGGTTTCCTGCGGGACTCAAGCTTTGGGAAGTTCAGAAATTCATCTGGAAACTTAGGAAACTTAGTTTTTTCCTACAAAGCTGCTGTTTTGTTGCAAGCAGTAGTTTACAAGCGCATCAATTTCGTTTGATTTGTCAAATACTGCGTCAACTCCGAGTTGTGCGCACCGTTGGCGAATATCGGCGGTGGCGTAATTGCTCAGGACCACCACTTTTTGCGTTGACGGGCGGTCCTGGCAAGCCGCCAGCACGCCCAAGCCGCTGCCTTGTTTCAAAAACAGGTCGACGATCGCCAGATCCCATTCCTGCCGGTTGGCGTTCAGCCAAGCCTTGCCGTCGTTTTCGGTTTCAGCCGTTCCCACCGCAATCACACAAGCGAGTTCCTCCAGCGTACCAATCAGATTCTCGCGAATGGTCGGGTTGTCTTCGACGATGTATGTTTTCAATCTCACGGCTCATATCCAGTTAACGTAGGCAGGACTTCGGTGTGAGTTGCGAAAAGCCCGCCAGTGCGGCCAGCAAGAGCCGGAAATGCCAGCTTGTCTTGTTTCCTAATGTATCTTCAAGTTGATGCACGATTGTGCCAGCGGCATTTGTTTGTATTTGTAGGGGTTTTTCGACGATTGAGCGTCAAGATCATGTAGGCACCTGCCGACAGGCTTTCATCGCATTTGCCGACTGCCCAAAAACCTGTATCAGCATGATAGTCAAGCTGCCTATTCAGGTGCCTTTGCGCCTGTTGGTCACCATATTTCGTGCATTGTCAGCCATCGCCCGCTGGGTTTGCTGAACGGCTGCTCCTCTTTACCAACGCATGAAAAATCCCCTCATCAAATCTCCAGCCCTTCGTCATTGGATGGCTAGCACAGGCATTGTCTTGATCTTGCTGGTGCTGGTTATTTCCTTCTTTCCTTGGGATTCACTGCGTGGCCCCATCAACCGTTATGTATCAGATCAACTCGGAAGGCGCTTCGAGATTACGCGCCATCTTTCAGTAAACCTGGGTCTCACCACCACGGTGAGCGTTGAAGGCATTGAAATTGCAAACCCCGAATGGGCGCATGATCCCTATCTGCTCAAGGCTACTGCTGCGGAATTTGACATCAGCCTGCTGCCGCTGATGGCCGGAAAAGTCGTGCTGCCGAAAATCACGCTGACCGAGCCCCGGATGGGTCTACAGATCGAACCCGATGGCCGAAGGACGTGGGCATTTTCGCGGGACACGTCAGAGAAAGGAACGGCACCGCAAATCGGCTCTTTTGTAGTGGACCAGGGAAGTATCAGTTATCTTGCCAAAGCCCAAGGTGCCGATCTCGATGTCCAGTTTTCATTGGCATCCGAGTTCGGGAACGACTTGCCTTTGAGCTTCAAGGCGACCGGGCGATGGAATAACGACGCCTTCACAGCCAATGGACGCACCGGCGGCGCTTTGGAGTTCAGCAGGGATTCCCAGGCTTCCTTTCCTGTCGAAGTCAATGCCGTCGCCGGAAAAACCCGCCTCAAGGCAAAAGGCTCGGTTGCTGATCTTGCCAACCTGGCCGGCATTGATGCAACTTTTGACCTGCAGGGTGAAAATCTCTACGATCTGTATGGCTTGCTCGGCGTCGTGCTGCCTGCCACGCCACCTTACAAGCTCCGTGGCAAGCTGGAGAAGAAAGACAAAACCTGGGCTGTCAGCCAGATTCAGGGCCTGCTTGGCAAGTCTGACCTGAGCGGCTCCCTGAGTTTTGACCAGTCTTCGGCGGTTCCGCTGCTGACAGGCAAGCTGCAATCAAAGGTCATGGATTTCGTGGATCTGGCGCCGGTCATTGGCATCACGCCTTCTAGCGGTTCAACGCGCAAGGCAAATTCGGCTGACGCTTCAACAGGCCGCAAGGCGGCGCCCTCGACTGCCAGCAAGAAAGCTTTGCCCACCGGAACCGCGCCGGGCAAGGTGCTGCCGCGCACGCCACTGGATGTGACCAGGCTCAAGGCCATGAACGCCGACGTGACTTACTTTGCAGCCGATATCCGGCATGTCAAGGAATTGCCACTCGACAAAGGTTCCGTTCACGTCAAGCTCAATGCCGGTGTTTTGCAACTGGAACCCATTTCGCTGGGCGTCGCCGGGGGATCGGTGGCGGGCACCATCCGTATTGACTCGACCGTTGCGCCAGCGGCCATCACCACCCGGCTGGATGTGCGCGCCTTGCAGCTGAACCGGCTGTTTCCAGCGGTGGAAAATACCAAGACCGGCTTTGGCAAGTTCAGCGGACAGTTCAATCTGGCAGGCCGCGGCGATTCGGTGGCGCAAATGCTGGGCTCAGCCTCGGGTGACGTGGCAATTCTCATGGGCAAGGGCAAGATCAGCAACATCCTGCTTGAGTTCATGGGCCTTGATGGCGGTGAGGTGATCAAGTTTCTGGTGCGAGGCGACAACACCGTTCAGTTGCGTTGCGCGGCAGCAGCTTTTGACGTGAAACAGGGTTTGATGACCAGCCGGGCCATCGTCCTCGACACCAGCGATACCGTCGTCACCGGACAGGGGCAGATCAGCCTGGCCAACGAAACGCTCGATATCCTGTTCAAGCCGCAGCCCAAGGATATGAGCATCCTGAGTCTGCGTTCGCCGCTTCGTATTGGTGGGACCTTTGCCAACACGACAGCAGGACCGGAAACCTCGGCACTGGCGGGACGCGTTGGCATTGCGCTGGTTCTGGCTGCCATCAACCCTTTGCTGGCGCTGGCGGCGACGATTGAAACCGGGCCGGGCGAGGATGCCGACTGTGGCGCAGTTCTGTCCAAGGCCGCACAGCCCGCAGCCGCAAACGGCAATAAGTAAGTTTGCGTGGCTGCAGGATCAGCGTTTTGCTTCTAGACCGTCAAATTTTGCTGTCAGTAATAGTTCCGCAGACTGGGCATGACTTATTGCGTACCAGCGTCATCTGATGCCACTCCATGCCCCTGCCATCGAGCATCAAGAGCCGTCCTGTCAAGGCCTGCCCGATGCCGCACAGCAGTTTCAAGGCCTCGGCCGCCTGCGTGGCGCCCACGATACCAACCAGCGGCGCAAACACGCCCATGTTGGCGCAGCGGGTTTCTTCCGGCAGGTCTGATTCGGGAAAAATGCAGGCGTAGCATGGGGACTCGGGAATGCGGGGATCAAAGACCGTAACTTGACCGTCGAACCGGATGGCCGCGCCTGAAACGAGCGGCTTGCAGTGCCTGACGCAGGCCCGGTTGATCGCGTGCCGGGTTGTGAAGTTGTCGGTGCAGTCAAGCACCAGGTCCGCCTGAGGCACGAGTTGGTCGAGGAGTGCATCGCCTGCCCTTTGCGCCACCGGGACGACTTCGACATCCGGATTCAGGGCGGCGACTGCCTGGACTACCGACACCGCCTTGAGTTCGCCAATGCGCGCCACCGTGTGGGCAATCTGGCGCTGCAGGTTGGTGGCATCGACACGGTCATCGTCAACCACCGTGATGCGTCCAACGCCGGCGCTGCCAAGATAAAGCGCCACCGGCGAGCCCAGCCCGCCCGCGCCAATGACCAGTACGTGGGAGGCAAGGAGTTTTTCCTGGCCTTCAATGCCTATTTCGTCGAGCAGGATATGCCGTGAGTAGCGAAGCAGCTGTTCGTCGTTCATGATGCTGGGCAATTCTAAAATAGGCCACCGAAAGTCAAGGCGTTCGGGAGCGAGACACCGCAATCGATGAATTATGGGGAGAGCATATAAAGCAAAGCCCGTCCGGAAACGGACGGGCTTTGCTTGAAACGGGCGAACCAGCCGCCTAGTTTTCTTTTTTCTCGTTCTTGGGTTCGACCACTGCTGTCTTGCTGACAAGCACCGGACGCCCTTTGAGCTGGTTGATGGCCTGGGCCAGCTGGAAATCCTTGTCACTGCCCAGTTCGGGCGGGCGACGCTGCTCAGGCGTTTTCTTGGCTTCTTCCTCAAGGCGCTTGAGCGCTTCTTCCCGGGCTTTTTCACGACCGGGGTCCTTGACTTCAGTGCCCTGGCCACTGTTCAGGTGCTTTTCCAAGTCGGCCTCACGGGTGCGCAGCGCGGCAAAAGGACTGCCTTCGGCCGTTTCGTCGATCATCACGTCTGGCACGATGCCGCGCGCCTGGATCGATTTGCCGCTTGGCGTGTAATAGCGTGCCGTGGTCAGCTTGATGCCGGTGTCAGGGCCCAGCGGCCGAACCGTCTGCACCGAGCCCTTGCCGAAGGTCTGGGTGCCCATGATGGTGGCGCGTTTGTAGTCCTGCAGCGCGCCGGCCACGATCTCGCTGGCCGAGGCTGAACCTTCGTTGACCAGCACCACCAGCGGCACGTTCTTGAGGGCCGCTGGCAGACGCTTGAGCGGGTCCGACCCGTTGCGCCTTTGGTAGAACTCTGGCGAGGCCTTGTAGACCGACTTGCTTTCGGCCAGCTGGCCGTTGGTGGAAACCACGGTGACGTTTTCAGGCAAAAAGGCCGCCGACACGGCCACGGCAGCGTCCAGAAGGCCGCCCGGGTCGTTGCGAAGGTCGAGCACCAAGCCCTTGAGCTTGGGTTCCTGCTTGTAAATCTGTTCAATTTTGGTAACGAAGTCGTCCACCGTCCTTTCCTGGAACTGGCTCAGGCGAATCCAGGCATAGCCCGGCTCGATCACCTTGCTGCGAACCGACTGGGTGCGGATTTCCTCGCGCGTGATGCTGACCGGAAAAGTGCGGCTTTCGTCCTTGCGGAAAATCGTCAGCATCACCTTGGTCTGCGGCTCGCCGCGCATTTTCTTGACAGCGTCATTCAGGCTCAGGCCCTTGACCGCCGTGTCATCGATGCGAGTGATCAGGTCATTGGGCTTGAGACCGGCGCGGTCGGCGGGAGAGCCTTCAATGGGCGATATCACCTTGACCAGCCCGTCCTCCTGGGCGATTTCAATGCCAACGCCCACGAACCGGCCTGAGGTGCCTTCGCGAAATTCCTTGTAGGTCTTTTTGTCGAAATACACGGAATGCGGATCGAGGCTGGCGACCATTCCCGAGATGGCATCGGTGATCAGCTTCTTTTCGTCCACGGGCTCAACATAATCGGTCTTGACCATGCCGAAGACCGCCGCGAGCTGCTGCAGTTCTTCAAGCGGCAACGGTGCCATGCCCGCACGCGCAACCGCTTGCAGTTGCACCGTGGTGAGGGCGCCTGCCATCGCACCGATTGAGATCCATCCTGCAATTTTTAGCTTCTGACCCATGAGATTTTCCTAAGCCTGTTAAAGAAGCCGGCGCTCCTTTTTTGTGAGGAGCAATATACACCTTCGATACATGCGCGTCCCTGCGGTTCCGTGAACGGCGTGCCAATGACAACTAAATGTAGGGAAAAATGCGCCTTTTGCAAGTCGCTGAACGCATCATTGCAGACAACCGGCGCCATGGGGCTGGCCAAGGGCATTGCTAGATCTGTTTCTTCGTCCGCCAAGCAGTCCATCATTCAGCCGGCCTGGCGGTTCATCATGCCGAAACGGCCTTGCCTTGCGCGCCAACGGCCGCTGCGGCCTTGGCGGCGGCTTCGCTGTCGCCCAGGTAATAGCTGCGCAGCGGCTTGAGGTTCTCGTCCAGTTCGTAAACCAGCGGAATGCCGTTGGGAATGTTCAGGCCCACGATCTCGCTGTCGGAAATATTGTCGAGGTATTTCACGAGGGCGCGAATCGAGTTGCCGTGCGCGGCCACCACCATGCGCTTGCCGGCCTTGATGGCGGGCGCCATGGCTTCATTCCAGAAAGGCAGGACGCGCTCGACCGTGTCCTTAAGGCATTCGGTCAGCGGCACCTGGCCCGGCAGCAGCCCGGCATAACGACGGTCGCCGCGCTCGCTTCTGGAGTCGTCAGCTGCCAGCGGTGGCGGCGGCGTGTCGTAG
Organism: Polaromonas sp. DSP2-3-2b2; assembly: GCF_049895905.1. NCBI lineage: Bacteria > Pseudomonadati > Pseudomonadota > Betaproteobacteria > Burkholderiales > Comamonadaceae > Polaromonas > Polaromonas sp. DSP2-3-2b2. The sequence goes on from NZ_JAFCTH010000005.1 coordinate 189,634, forward strand.
CTGCGGCGCCAGACCAGCACCTGCTCGTCGCCAAACTTCTTGGCGGTTTCGGCCTTGTTCAGTCCCTGCAGGTCGCCGTAATGCCGCTCGTTGAGCCGCCAGCTGTGCACCACCGGCAGCCAGGTCTGGTCCATCTCGTCGAGCACATGCCAGAGCGTGCGGGTGGCGCGCTTAAGCACGCTGGTGTAGGCCACATCAAAGTCGTACCCCTCGGCCTTGAGCAGCTGGCCGGCATTCCTGGCTTGGGCAATCCCGGTTTCGGTCAGATCGACATCGGTCCAGCCGGTAAAGCGGTTGTCCAGGTTCCAGGTTGATTCGCCGTGGCGGATGAGCACGAGTTTGTACATGGTGATGAAATTTCGAAAGAAATGAAAGGCGAAAAGGTGAAATTTAAAGGCCGGCCTTAAGGCGAACTTGTGCCTCCATTCTAAAATCACCCTTTGAGTAAAAAACATACAAAGGGTTTACGTGAAATTTCTGATCGATAACTGGATGCTGATTTCGATAGCCATTGCTTCGGGCGGCATGCTGGTCTGGCCGTTGATTGCTGGCAGTATGAATGCCGGAGCACTGAACGCCAGCGGGGCCGTGCAGCTCATCAACCGCGAAAAGGCCGTGGTGGTGGACGTTTGCGAGCCTGCCGAATTCGCCGCCGGACATGTGACCGGCGCCAAAAACATACCGCTGGGCGAGCTCGAAGCCAAGCTGTCCGGCGCGGTCAAGAACAAGGCCTTGCCCTTGATTCTTGTTTGCGCGAGCGGCGCGCGTTCCGGCCGGGCCGTGGCCATCGCCAAAAAACTCGGCTACGAGCAGGCCCAATCCCTCGGCGGCGGGCTCAAGGCCTGGAAAGACGCTAACCTTCCCCTTGAGAAAGCCTGAGTAGCCGCCTCACTCCCGCCTGCCTGAACGCTGTCGATGTGCAGCGCTGGCATTGACCACCTCCATCGGGCGCCGCGCTCCTGCCGCGACGTCGAAAAACAGGATATCCATGCAAACCGTCAAGATTTACACCACCGGCTCCTGCCCGTACTGCATTCAGGCCAAACAACTGCTCAAGGAGCGCGGTGTCGCCGTGCTCGATGAAGTCCGGGTGGACCTGGTGCCCGGTGAGCGCCAGAAAATGACGCAGATCACGGGCCGGCGCACCGTGCCGCAAATTTTTATCGGCTCCACGCATGTCGGCGGTTGCGACGATTTGATGGCGCTGGACGACCGGGGCGGCTTGATGCCACTGCTCACAGGCGCCGCCTGAGCGCCGCGCCGGCGTTTTTTACGCCGAAGTCCCTGAGATAATCCGCCTCGAACTGCCTGAGCCCAAGTGCCTTTCCTTTCGGATGGCGCAGGGGTTTTCGCATGCCACACGTTTTTTAAGCACTTTCACGAAAGACCACCATGGCCGAAACCAATCTTGACCCCGTATTCCAGATCCAGCGCGTTTACCTGAAGGACATGTCGCTGGAGCAGCCCAATTCGCCAGAAATTCTGCTGAACCAGGAGCAGCCCGCTGTCGAGATCCAATTGGGTGTCGATGCCAAGCCGGTGGCTGACGGCCTGTTTGAAATCACCGTGACCGCCACAGTGCACACCAAGATCGAAGACAAGACCGTGTTCATGGTTGAAGCCAAGCAGGCCGGCATTTTTGAAATCCGCAACGTGCCAAGCGAACAGATGGGCACACTGCTGGGCATTGCCTGCCCGCAAATCGTTTACCCCTACCTGCGCGGCAACGTGGCGGACATCATCCAGCGCGGCGGCTTTCCGCCGGTTCACATGGCCGAAATCAACTTCCAGGCCATGTACGAGCAGCAGCAGGCTGAAGCCATGATGGCCACGCCCGAAGCGGCGCAAATCATCGTCTGATGGCGCAGCGCGTGGACACAGGCAGCGCGCCCCTGCCGGCATGAAGATCGTGGTCTTGGGCGCCGGCGCCTGGGGAACGGCGCTGGCCGTCAATGCCGCAGGCGCTGTTGATGCCGGCGTGGGTCGGCACCAAGTCACGCTGTGGGCCCGCAATTCGCTTCAAGTCCAGGCCCTGCAGGCCGAGCGGGCCAACACCCGTTACCTGCCCGGCATTGCCTTGCCGTCCAGCCTGCGTTTGCAGGGCGGTGACGGGATGTCTTTGGCTCAGGCGGTCAGCGGGCAGGATTTGATCGTTGTAGCCACGCCGGTAGCAGCTGCGCGCAGCATGCTGATGCAACTCCAGCATGCGCGAGTGCCCGTGGCCTGGCTCAGCAAGGGCTTTGAATCGCCGGTTCCGGCAGCACCGGCGTCAGTTGCTGATTCAAAGCCTTTTGGCCTGATGGTGCATGAGGTGCGGGCGCAGGTTGCTCCTGATTTAAGAGCGGGCGTGCTCAGCGGTCCGAGTTTTGCGCTGGAAGTGGCCCGCAGGCAGCCGACGGCGCTGGTGGCCGCCAGCGAACATGCCGAAGTGCGCGCCGCGCTGGTGGCCGCGTTTCACAGCCCCAGCTTGAGGGTTTACGCCAGCGACGACCTGGTCGGTGTGGAAGTCGGCGGGGCTGTCAAGAACGTCATGGCGATTGCCGCCGGGCTGTGCGACGGCCTGCAGCTGGGCCTGAACGCCAGAGCCGCCCTCATCACGCGCGGTCTGGCCGAAATGACGCGCCTGGGCGTGGCGCTGGGCGCGCGCGCCGAGACGTTTACCGGCCTGTCGGGGCTGGGCGACCTGGTGCTGACGGCCACCGGCGACCTGAGCCGCAACCGCAAGGTCGGCCTGCTGCTGGCGCAGGGCAAGACCCTGGGCGAAGTGCTGGCGTCGCTGGGCCATGTGGCCGAAGGCGTTTACTGTGCCCGCACCGTGGTGCAGCGCGCCGCCAGCCTGGGCGTGGACATGCCGATTGCGCAAAGCGTGGTGGCCTTGCTCGATGGCCGGCTCAAGGCCTCCGAAGCCGTCGCGCTGCTGATGGAACGCGAGCCGAAGACTGAACTCGGTTGCTATTAAATATGGGGCTTAGGAACCAGAGCTTATCGACAGCTAAGCTAAGTTCCTATCGTGATTCAGAAAAACCGGTATTTCAGGCAT
>NZ_JAFCTH010000006.1:0-2500 GCF_049895905.1 Polaromonas sp. DSP2-3-2b2
GCGACACACTGTGGGCGATCTCGGGCCTGTTCCTCAAAAGTCCCTGGCGCTGGCCCGAACTGAGCCACCGATTTTTTGCAACCTCGTTTAGCTCCGGGAGTAAATCCCTTCACTGACTAGAGGCACACCTTCTTCCGAAGTTACGGTGTCAATTTGCCGAGTTCCTTCTCCTGAGTTCTCTCAAGCGCCTTAGAATACTCATCTCGCGCACCAGTGTCGGTTTGCGGTACGGTCGTGTGTAGCTGAAGCTTAGTGGCTTTTCCTGGAAGCAGGGTATCACTCACTTCGGCTGCAAGCAGCCTCGTTATCACCCCTCATCTAAGCCCGGCGGATTTACCTACCAGGCACGACTACAGGCTTGAACCAACATATCCAACAGTTGGCTGAGCTAACCTTCTCCGTCCCCACATCGCACTACACATCGGTACAGGAATATTGACCTGTTTCCCATCAGCTACGCATCTCTGCCTCGCCTTAGGGGCCGACTCACTCTACGCCGATGAACGTTGCGTAGAAAACCTTGCGCTTACGGCGAGGGGGCTTTTCACCCCCTTTAACGCTACTCATGTCAGCATTCGCACTTCTGATACCTCCAGCAGGGTTTACACCGCCACCTTCACAGGCTTACAGAACGCTCTCCTACCACGTGCAATAAATTGCACATCCGCAGCTTCGGTAACTGGCTTAGCCCCGTTACATCTTCCGCGCAGGACGACTCGATCAGTGAGCTATTACGCTTTCTTTAAATGATGGCTGCTTCTAAGCCAACATCCTGACTGTTATAGCCTTCCCACTTCGTTTCCCACTTAGCCAATTTTAGGGACCTTAGCTGGCGGTCTGGGTTGTTTCCCTCTTGAGTCCGGACGTTAGCACCCGGTGCTCTGTCTCCCAAGCTGTACTCATCGGTATTCGGAGTTTGCCTTGGTTTGGTAAGTCGCCATGACCCCCTAGCCAAAACAGTGCTCTACCCCCGATGGTAATACTTGAGGCACTACCTAAATAGTTTTCGGAGAGAACCAGCTATTTCCAAGTTTGTTTAGCCTTTCACCCCTATCCACAGCTCATCCCCTAGTTTTGCAACACTAGTGGGTTCGGACCTCCAGTGCATGTTACTGCACCTTCATCCTGGCCATGGATAGCTCACTTGGTTTCGGGTCTACACCCAGCGACTGTTCGCCCTATTCGGACTCGATTTCTCTACGGCTTCCCTATTCGGTTAACCTTGCCACTGAATGTAAGTCGCTGACCCATTATACAAAAGGTACGCAGTCACCCGTTTCCAGGCTCCTACTTTTTGTAAGCACACGGTTTCAGGATCTATTTCACTCCCCTCCCGGGGTTCTTTTCGCCTTTCCCTCACGGTACTAGTTCACTATCGGTCAATGATGAGTATTTAGCCTTGGAGGATGGTCCCCCCATATTCAGACAGGATTTCTCGTGTCCCGCCCTACTTTTCGCACGCTCAGTACCACAGGTCTCTTTTTGCATACGGGGCTATCACCCGCTATGGCCAGCCTTTCCATGCTGCTTTGCTAAGAGTCCTGATATCACGTGCAGGCTTTTCCGATTTCGCTCGCCACTACTTTCGGAATCTCGGTTGATGTCTTTTCCTCGAGCTACTGAGATGTTTCAGTTCACCCGGTTCGCCTCGCATACCTATGTATTCAGTATGCGATACCTTTCGGTGGGTTTCCCCATTCAGAAATCTCCGGATCAAAGCTAATTTGCCAGCTCCCCGAAGCTTATCGCAGGCTATCACGTCTTTCGTCGCCTATCATTGCCAAGGCATCCACCATGTGCTCTTATTCACTTGACCCTATAACTTTGATTTCTCAAAATTATTTTCAAGGAATGTCTGTCAGGTCTTTCACCTGACGCGTTATGCCGTATTCTTTCAATCCGATTTAATTTGCACTTTCATGCATTTCCGCTCGAAATCAAAAGTTCATTTTGACGCAATCAAAATTTCTCTAAATTATGCTGCTGGTGGCACGGTCCGCACTAAACCTTTACGAATGTGCGGTTTCCACCAGCAGCGCTGATTTAACTCTATGAATTTTTAAAGAACAGCCAATAATCAATCAAAATGAATAAACAAATCAATCAACACAAAGCACTCTCCAAGAGAATGCTTTGCATTAATGAATTTCGCATCCAACACTTTCGCGATGGACCTTGATAAGTGGTGGAGGATGACGGGATCGAACCGACGACCCCCTGCTTGCAAAGCAGGTGCTCTCCCAGCTGAGCTAATCCCCCAGGATCGGAACCTTTTAAAATTCCCTGAAATTCCTCAAACCTGATTTGGTGGGTCTGGTTGGACTCGAACCAACGACCCCTGCGTTATCAACACAGTGCTCTAACCAGCTGAGCTACAGACCCTCGCAATTCAATAAAGAACCTCTGGAAGGCAGCACCAATTAGATTAATAAATTTAATTGAAAGCCAACGCTGTTGTTTGAAACAACAGCCGATAAGAATGGGCGTAAGAAGCGCAAAA